>NZ_JACVVF010000014.1:0-120730 GCF_016648095.1 Pseudomonas sp. S32 | reverse complement strand
CCTCCGCAAGTCCTTCGTTCGGCCTCCTGAAGTCGCGAAGATCAAGATCAAGATCAAGATCTACAGCAACAGCCCAAAGCAGAAATGACCAGCACAGTACAGTTACCCCTTATTTTTCCCATTGACTGTACCGCCCACTCACTCCGCATAATCCTCCCATCAATCTTGGAGGTGGCATGCCCAAAACAGTCCTGGTACTGGTAGAAACCGTCGACGATTACCTCTCCCTGCTGGAGCAGTCCGGTTATCACCTGATCCGCGCTCAATCCCCCAAGCTCCGCGCCCAAGCCATCGAGCAACAGGGCGCGCAGATCGACGCCGTGCTCACCCGTGGCCCGCTCGGCCTCACCGCCAGTGAAATGGCCGCGTTGCCCAAATTGCAGATTATCTGCGTCATCGGTGCCGGCTACGAGCAAGTCGACCTGCCCGCCGCCGCCGCCCGCGGCATCACCGTGACCAACGGCGCCGGCGCCAATGCCGAAGCCGTTGCAGACCACGCCATGGCCATGCTCCTGGCCCTGCTGCGCAATATTCCCCAGGCAGACGTCAGTACCCGCCGCGGCGAATGGCTGCGCGTCATCAGCCCGTCGGTGAGCGGCAAACGCCTCGGCATCGTCGGCCTGGGCGCCGTCGGGCAGGCCATCGCCAGGCGTGCCCAACTCGGGTTTGCCATGCCGGTCAGCTATCACAGCCGCAACCCCAAGGCCAATCAGCCCTACACCTGGTTCGACAGCCCCGAACGCCTCGCAGAGGCCGTCGATATTCTGGTGGTGGCCACGCCAGGGGGGGCCAACACCCATCACCTGATCAATGCCAGCGTGCTCAAGGCACTGGGCCCGCAGGGTTACCTAGTCAATATCGCTCGCGCCAGCGTGGTCGACACCCAGGCGCTGGTTACTGCCCTGCAAAGCGGCGCGCTGGCAGGTGCTGCATTGGACGTATTCGATGATGAGCCCCAGGTGCCTGATGCCCTGAAAGCACTGCACAACACCGTGCTCACCCCCCACGTAGCGGGCCAGTCGCCTGAGGCCGCGCGGGACACCGTGGCCCTCGTGCTGCGTAACCTGCAGGCATTCTTTGCCGGTGAGCCTGTGTTGACACCCGTTCGCCCGTAACCCTGACACAGAAAGCCGCCTGGTAGCTGCCGGGCCATAAGGAGCGTGTCCATGCAACTCGAAATCTTCCAGGTCGATGCCTTCAGTGCCGAACCGTTCGGGGGCAACCCGGCGGCCGTCATCCCGCTTGAACACTGGCTGCCAGACCAGGTGCTGCAGCGTATCGCTGAAGAGAACAACCTGTCCGAAACGGCGTATTTCGTACGCAATGGCGAGGGCTTCGACCTGCGTTGGTTTACCCCCGCCGTGGAAGTGGACCTTTGCGGCCACGCCACCCTGGCATCTGCCTATGTACTGTTCGAACAATTGGGTGAACCCGCCCAGGTGCTGCGCTTCAATACCCGCAGTGGCGAGTTGCGGGTCACCCGGGGGGACGATGGGCTGCTGGCCATGGACTTCCCCGCCAAACAGCCCGCAGCCGAAGAAATGCCTGCAGGGTTGCTGGAGGCACTGGGCCTGCACCAGGCGCTGGCGCTGTACCGCAGCGATGACTACGTGGTGGTGATCGAAGACCCATTGCTGCTGGACGCACTGCAGCCCGACTTCGTCGCGCTGTCGCGCTACGATGTGCGCGGCATTGCCGTGACTGCGGCGGGGCGGGGGTTCGACTTCGTTACCCGTTGGTTCGGGCCGCGGGTGGGCGTGAATGAGGACCCGGTGACAGGCTCGGCGCACACCTCGCTGGCACCGATCTGGGCCGAACGCCTTGGCAAGCAGCGACTGGCCTGCGAGCAGGGCGGGGCGCGAAAGGGCCAGTTGCACTGTGAGGTGCCGGGCAATGGCCGGGTGATCATCAGTGGTCGGGCGGCGCTGTACCTGCGCGGTACGGTGTTTGTCTGACACGTCTGCGCATTCGCGTACCGGCGATGGGCTGCCGGGCCTGAGGCTATACTGGCTTCTTTGTCTTTTTCGGGGAGTGCATCATGGCTTTGGAAACGTCCGGCAGCTGCTTGTGCGGCGCCACCCAGTTGAAGGTTTCGTTTGACCATGCCGATGTCAGCGCCTGCCATTGCAGCATGTGCCGCAAGTGGACCGGCGGCCCGTTGCTGGTGGTGCATTGCAACCAGCCGCCGACGTTCGAGGGCCTCACCCCCGGTGTTTACGATTCGTCCGACTGGGCGCAGCGCGGCTTCTGCAGCCAGTGCGGCACACACCTGTTCTACCGGCTCAGGGCCAACGACAGCTACGCGGTGCCGGTTGGCCTGCTGGATGGCGAGCTGAACTGGCAGTTCAGCCTGCAGATCTTCATCGAGCAGAAACCCGGTTGGTACTGCTTCGCCAACCAGACCACCTCCCTCACCGGGCAGCAGGCCTTCGAACAGCTGGGCTGATGCCGGCGTGCGGGCTTGCCAAAGCGCTGCAATCCTGAGAAAAGGGCGGCTTTGTCTTTCAGATGGAGTATGCCCGTGAGCCAAGAACTGCAGATCACCGACCTGGTAGAGGGTGATGGCAAAGTCGCCGTCAAAGGCGCGCTCATCACCACTCAATACACCGGCTGGTTGGCCGATGGCAGCGAGTTCGATTCTTCCTGGTCCCGTGGCAAGCCGTTTCAGTGCGTCATCGGCACCGGGCGTGTCATCAAAGGCTGGGACCAAGGGTTGATGGGGATGCGTGTGGGCGGCAAGCGCAAGCTGCAAGTGCCAGCCCACCTGGCCTATGGTGAACGCACCCTGGGCGCCATCCCGCCACACGCCGACCTCACCTTCGAGATCGAGTTACTGGAAGTGCTCACACGGGACGACTGAGCCCCACCAGGCAACAACAGGTTCACCTGCCAGACACAAATGCGCAACAGCAGGTGTCTAGTCTGGGCCTTGCCTAGGGAACGGCATTCACGCTCAGGGAGGAACCAAACGGGTTCGGGGCACTCTGACCCTCACCCGTTGCCAAGGATGGCAATCACGCTCAAGGCGGCCTGCAACAGGCCGGGTACTGTGTCGGGTGCAACCGATTGTTCTGCCACACAGGCCTTGAATTGATGAAATTGCCAGCTTTCTTCCGTCGCCGTCGCCACCCGTTGCTGCTTGGCCTGCTGCTCACGGCAGTGGCCGTGCCGTTGACGCTGGAGGCGCTCGACAGCAGGGCAGAACCTGTGGACGGTACCCAAACCCTGGTGTTTCTGCGGCATGCCGAAAAACCCGGTGAAGGCCTGGGCCAGTTGAATTGCCAGGGGCTGAACCGCGCGCTTGACCTGGCCACGGTATTGCCTGCGCGTTTCGGTAACGCCGATTACGTGTTCGCCGCCAACCCCACGCGGCATGTGGAGGAGGGCAGCCAGGACAAGAGCTACAGCTATATCCGCCCGCTGATGACCATCACCCCCAGTGCCATTCGGCTGGGCCTGCCGGTGAACATCGATTTCAGCGCCAACGACACCGACGAGCTTGCCGACGAACTGCTGCGTGACAAGTACCGCAATGCGACCGTGTACACCGCCTGGTCCCATGGCTACCTGCCGGATCTGATCAATGCCGTCGCCGGCAAGGCGTTGGGTGAAAAGCGGGTGATCACCGAAGACTGGGAGGGTGACGACTTCGACACCCTCTACGTGCTGACCCTGACTTGGCACGACGGCAAGGCCAGCCTGCTCAGCCGTAACGTGCGCCAGGGCCTGAACGACGGCGCCGAAAGCTGCCCCAGCTGATTCATTGCCCAGGGCAGCACCACAACGGGGTCAGCGGCCCAGGCGCATCGGCCAGCCCACTACCTTCTTGGCCCTGGGCGTGGCGTAGGTGCGTACTTTCGATGTGCTCAAGCCCATGCGCACCAACGCCTCGGCGACCGTCACTGCCGCACTCACGCCATCCACCACCGGTACCCCGGTGCGTTGGCGGATCTGCTCGTCCAGCCCGGCCATGCCGCCACAACCCAGGCAGATGACCTCGGCCTTGTCTTCACGCACGGCACGTTCAGCCTGCTCGACGATGGCCTCAACGGCCCGCTGCGGGTCGGCTTCCAGCTCCAGCACCGCCATGCCGCTGGCGCGCACCGAGGCGCAGCGGTCATACAGGCCCGACAGCTTGAGCCGGTCTTCAATCAGCGGCACCGTGCGGTCCAGTGTGGTGACCACCGAGTAGGCATGCCCCAGGTACATCGCTGTACTGGCCGCCGCATCGGTGATGTCTACCACGGGCACGTTCAACAACTCCTGCAACCCTTCACGCCCGTGCTCGCCGTAGCCGGCCTGGATGACCGCATCGTAGGGGCCTTCGTAGGCCAGTACGCGGTCCATTACCGCGATGGCGGCCAGGTAGCTTTCGAAATTGCCTTCCACCGATTCGGCGCCGAACCAAGGGGTGAGCCCGATGATCTCGGTGCCGGGGGCGGCCACCGCGCGCGCCTGCTCGGCGATCGCATCGGTGATGGCTTCTGTGGTGTTGACGTTGGCGATAAGAATGCGCATGGGCAGTCCTCCCTGTTCAGTGGCTGCTGTGGTCGACGGCGATGCATTCGCCGCTGACATCGTGATAGTGACGGTTGCGTGGGGCGATCAGCAGGTAGATGGCAGCGGCAATGCCTGCGCCGATCAGCCAGGAGAACGGTGCCACGCTGTGGAAATGGGGTACCAGGGCCAGCACGATGGCCAGCAATGCGGCAGGCAGGAATGCCGCGATGGCACGCAGGTTGATGCCCCGCGTGTAGTGATAAGCGCCGGCCGGGTCTTCGCTGTAGAGCTGCGGCACGTTGATGCAGCCTTTGCGCAGCAGCCAATAGTCGGACATGATCACGCCGTACAGCGGCCCCAGCAGGGCGCCCAGGCCAGACAGGAAGTACACGATCACCAGCGGGCTGTTGTACAGGTTCCAGGGCAGGATCAATACCGCCAGGGTGGCGCTGATCAGCCCGGCGCGGCGGAAGTTGAGGTGGCGCGGGGCCAGGTTGCTGAGCACGAAGGCCGGCGCCACGAAATTGGCCATGATGTTCACCGCCACGGTGACGATCAGGAATGCCAGGCAGCCGAGTACCAGGAACGCGGTGCTGGGGATGGCGGCCACGATCTGGGTGGGGCTGTCGATGATCTGCCCGTTGATCTGGAACTGGGCACCGCACAGCACCACCGTGATGACGGCGAACACCAGAATGTTGACCGGCAAGCCCCAGAAGTTGCCTACGCGAATGGTTTTGCGGCAGGGCGAAGACCGGGCGAAGTCGCAGAAGTTGAGCACCAGCGTGCCGTAGATGGCCAGCCACAGCGCGCCGCCGGCAAAGATGTTGCGCCACATGTCAACGCCGGTCAGCGGCTCGGCAACCGACCAGGCAATGCGGGCATCGGCCTTGATGTACATGAACACGGCCAGCGAAGCGACCGTGAGCAGAATCACCGGCCCGGCGAACCCCTCGTAGCGGCGCACCATCTCCATGCCGTAGGCCAGAATGACCAGTTGCACCAGCCAGATGGCCACGAAGCACACCCAGCCCAGGCTCGACAGCCCCAGAATACTGTCATGGTCGTAGGCCGCCAGTTGCGGCCACACGGCGCTCAACAGCACCCGCAGCACCACTGACGCCAGGTACGTCTGGATGCCGAACCAGGCGATGGCGATCACGGCGCGTATCAGGGCGGGGATCTGCGCACCATGGATACCGAAGGCAATCCGGCTGATGACCGGGAACGGGACGCCTGTCTTCTGCCCCATGTAGCCCGACAGGTTCATGAAGAAGTACACCAGTGCCGCACCAATGGCCAGTGACATCAGGATCTGCCAACCGCCCAGTCCCAGGGCAAACAGCCCCATGGCGAAGGAATAGTTGGCGATGTTGTGCACGTCGTTGGTCCACAGGGCGAAGATGCTGTAACCGCCCCAGCGGCGCCCGGCGATGCGGGTGGGCGCCAGGTCGCGGTTGTGCAGGCGTGGGCTGAGGCCGAGGGCTAGCACGGGGTCGGGCTGTGTGGTGGTGGGTTGGGTGCTGGCGACGGACAGTTCAGGGGCTAGGTTGAGGCTGCTACTCATTCCGGCGGGCTCCTGATGCACGCAGACTGCGATGAGCGGGCATGCACACGGGCTGGCCTTCTCGTCGGTGCAGCGTTGGCATCACAGGGTTCTGGGCGCGGCGGCCAAGGGTGAGTCGGCGTCGCGGGTTATTGTGTATTTATGTTTTGTCAAATTTGTATACAAAACATGAACACACAAAAGCGAGTTCCATGCCAAGCCTTGTTGAGTCAGCTACGATCGAAGACATGAGTACGGATATGAATTTTTTAACTATCTGAATTTATTTAGAAATATTCCTGTAGATAGACAATTCTTAAATTTCTCAGAGCTGAACTAGTTGATCATTTAGTCAGATTTTAAACGGTTCTGCCTGTAACCTAATGGTGCGCAAAAACACTAAGTGCACACAAAAATGGCACTTATGGTTACGTTTATGTGTACAAAATTTCGTCTGCGGTCACCGGGTCAATTTTCCCGCAACACGACAGTGGCTGTAGAATGGCGTTTTTCCCTGTTCGTGACTTTCAATGACCTCGCCGATCCACACCCTTGAGCAACACCTGCTTGCCGCACTCGACCCAGCCCCACACGAAACCCGCCGCCTGTTCCATGGCCGTGGGCGCTGCTGGCCGGGCCTGGAGCAGGTCACGGTGGACTGGTTGCAGGGCGTGCTCTCAGTGGCGTTGTTTCGTGAGCCGCCCGATGGCCAGCTGGCAGAGCTGGAGGCCATGCTGCTGGCGCTTGCCAAGCGGCCGCAGTGGGCCGGGGAGGCCATTCTTGTTCAGCATCGCTACCTGCCTGACAGCCCCGGCCAGTGGTTGGTGGGTGAGCCTTGCCAACAGCGCGAGGTGGTCGAAGATGGGCTCACCTACTTGCTGGACCTGGGCGTGCGCCAGAACAACGGCCTGTTTCTGGACATGCGCTACGGGCGGCAATGGGTGCGCGAGCAGGCCGGTGGCAAGCGTGTGCTGAACCTGTTCGCCTACACCTGCGGTTTCTCGGTTGCGGCCGTTGCCGGCGGGGCTGAGCAGGCGGTCAACCTGGACATGGCCAAGTCGGCGCTGTCCCGCGGGCGGGAAAACCACCGGCTCAACGGCCACGATGCCTCGCGGGTGGCGTACCTGGGGCACGAACTGTTCAAGTCGTGGGGCAAGGTACGCAAATACGGCCCCTACGACCTGGTGATCATCGACCCGCCCACCTTCCAGCGCGGCAGTTTCGTGCTGACCCAGGATTACGCCAAGATTCTACGGCGGTTGCCAGAGCTGCTGACGCCGGGCGGGACGGTACTGGCCTGCGTGAACGACCCGGCGATAGGGCCGGAGTTCTTGATTGACGGGATGGCGGAGCAGGCGCCTGGCTTGGCGTTTGTCGAACGCCTGGAAAACCCGCCTGAGTTCCCTGATGGGGATTCGGCGGGCGGGCTGAAGGCCCTGGTATTTCGTCAGGCGTAGTCGCGGGGAGGGGCGCCGTGGGGCATCGCGAGCAAGTGCCGGGTGAGGCCGAGCTTGTTCGCGATACCAGGGTGCCGCTTACTGGTTGGTGTAGATCTGGTCAAACACCCCACCGTCATTGAAGTGGGTCTTCTGTACTGTGCGCCAGTCACCAAAGGTTTTCTCAACCGACAGGAAGTCCACCTTCGGGAAACGGTCGGTGTACTTGGCCAGCACGGTTGCATCGCGCGGGCGCAGGTAGTTCTGTGCGGCGATTTCCTGTGCAGCAGGTGACCACAGGTACTTCAGGTATTCCTCGGCCACAGCCTGGGTGCCCTTACGGGCTACCACCTTGTCAACGACGCTGACCGGTGGCTCGGCTTCAGCCGAAACGCTGGGGTACACCACCTCGAACTGATCGCGGCCAAACTCCCGGGCGATCATCTCGGCCTCGTTCTCGAAGGTGACCAGCACGTCGCCAATCTGGTTGGTCATGAAGGTGGTGGTTGCCGCGCGGCCACCGGTGTCGAGCACTGGCGCCTGCTTGAACAGCTTGCCCACGAAGTCACGGGCCTTGGCCTCGTCACCGCCCTGCTTGAGCACATAACCCCAGGCCGACAGGTAGGTGTAGCGGCCATTCCCGGAGGTCTTGGGGTTGGGCACGATCACCTGCACGCCATCCTTGAGCAGGTCGGGCCAGTCTTTCAGCGCCTTGGGGTTGCCCTTGCGCACGATGAACACGGTGGCAGAGGTGAACGGGGCACTGTTGTTAGGCAGCCGGGTTACCCAGTTGTCGGGCACCAGTTTGCCATTGTCGACCAGGGCATTGATGTCGGTAGCCATGTTCATGGTGATGACATCGGCCGGCAGCCCGTCGATCACTGCACGCGCCTGCTTGCTCGAACCGCCGAAGGACATCTGCACGTTGACCTTCTCGTTGTGCTCGGCCTCCCAGTGCTTCTGGAAGGCGGGGTTGTAGTCCTTGTAGAAGTCGCGCATCACGTCATAGGAGACGTTGAGCAGGGTCGGTGCTGCCTGGGCGATGTTGCCCAAGGCAAGGCCGGCGGCGAGCAGCGAGGCGGTGAAGAGCTTTTTCACAGGGCGTCCTTGTTGGCGGAAGGGTGTTGGCACATTGCCTGCGACTATAGCGGCTGGCGATGTTGCCTTTAAAGAACAAAAACGCCTTTGGTTATGCCCGGCTGCACGGTTTTATCGCGGGGTGAACAGCTGGCTGCCACAGCGCGAGCAGAACGCTGCATTGTTCTCGTGGGTGGGTTTGCTGCAGGCAGGGCAATCGTGCTGCAACTGCTCGCCACGCATGGCGTTGGCAAGCTCCGCAGTGAAGATGCCGGTCGGCACTGCAATGATCGAATAACCGGTGATCATCACCAGCGATGACAGCACCTGCCCCAGGGGTGTTCGCGGCACGATATCGCCGAAGCCGACCGTGGTGAGGGTGACAATGGCCCAGTAGATGCCTTTGGGAATGCTGGTAAAGCCATGCTCCGGCCCCTCGATCACGTACATCAGCGTGCCGAACACGGTGACCAGCGTCGATACGCTGACCAGAAACACGATGATCTTCTGCTTGCTGCCGCGCAGGGCGGCAAGCAGGTAATTGGCCTGCTTGAGGTAGGGCCCCAGCTTGAGCACGCGGAAGATCCGCAGCATACGGATGACCCGCACGATCAGCAGGTATTGGGCGTCGCTGTAGTACAGCGCAATGATGCCCGGCACGATCGCCAGCAAATCGACCAGGCCGTAGAAGCTGAACGCATAGCGCAAAGGCCGGGGCGAGCAGTACAGGCGGGTGAGGTATTCGCACAGAAACACCGCAGTGAAGCCCCACTCCAGGGCCGCCAGCAGGCCGCCGTAACCCCGGTGCACCTCGTCGATACTGTCGAGGATCACCGTGACGAGGCTGGCGAGGATGATCAGCAGGAGCGTCTTGTCGAAGCGTCTGCCGGCGACCGTGTCGGTCTGGAAGACGATGACGTAGAGGCGTTCACGCCAGGATTGCGGGGTGGGCATAGGCGCGGGTCCGTAAAGCAAACACCAAGAGTAGAGGATCTGCCCCATACACGGCAACGCAGCGCCAGAGGCGCTCTAAAAATGCCAGTTCTGTATCAGGGCGGGAGCTGTTACTAATGGCCCTGCGGAGTTCACAGGAGCACGTCAATGGGCAACGCTTGCGGTTCACCCCGGCTCGGCAGGGCCTACACCGTGTATGGTTATCAGGGCCAGGCATCAGGCAGGACGTGGCTTGGTTATACCGGTGAATACTTGGATCGCCGGTTACAAGGCTACCCGCTGGGGGCTGGGCACCGTTATTACAGCCCCGCCTTGATGCGATTCGTCAGCAGCGACGTCCATAGCCCATTTGGTAAAGGCGGGTTGAATGCCTATGTATATTGCGTAGGTAATCCTGTGGTTCTGAGCGACCCAACTGGGCAAGCGCCTCTGTGGCCGAAATATACTAGGCAGGCGCCTGTGAGGTCGAAATATGAAGGCTTGTGGACCCGAACCCCTCAACAGGGAGCAGCACTTTCCGCAGCCTCATCAGCGGAAGGCAGCATCAGCGTTGTGAACGGCCGACTTCAGTTCAATGCCGCCCCAAGGGATGTTCTGAATATGCTGAAAAATGGGAAATGGGTCCGATCGGAAGGCAAGACCAGCCTTGAGTTGCCGTTGGGGAGCCTGGTGCAGGGCTTGGAAAACTCCACGCTTAGAATCTCCCCCACGCAGACCACCGTTACTGTCCCACACGCAGACGCGTTCAAGACCGCCGTTTCAGCAGCGACCACGAAACCCGCGGATGGCACCGTGGCTGTACCGCTGCCTGTGGGAATGGTGCTGCAGTCTGAAAAGCGTGTGTCCTGGAATCAGGCAACCTATCGGGTATCTCATAAAGACCTGGCCAATGAGGTTGTACGGCAAATACGCCAATAGCCTGTCGCGAGCTACAGGCTGGCAGTTTGGGCAGATCGTCTAACCGAAGAGCCTCCATGCATAAGCCAGCATGCCATGACGAAAGGCGCGGTCAGTGGCGCAGTCGGCAGTAGCTTCCACAGTGACTGCAGCGTTACTGCCACGGCGATTGCAGTCAGCGTCGCCAACGGCTTTTCCCCCTGGCGGCTGAACGCCAGTGCCGCCAGCGCCGCATTGAACCCATAAAGGCCCAGCCAGGCTGCCTCCTGCTGCTCGGTGAGCAGCGCTACGCCACCGCCGATTGCCGAGCCGATCACGGCCCACAGGGCAGCGTAGGGATGCGCGATGAACAGGCCGAGGATGATCAGCAGCCCGGCCAATGGCTGGTCGAGCAAAAAGATTTGGCCCACGCCACGCGCCAACCCATACAGCGGGCCGGCCTCGACGGGGCCGCTTGGCGCAGGGCTGCCAACCAGCAGCACGGCCCAGCCCAGCAGCACGAAGGGGGCGGTGTAGGCGACCAGCAGCTTGCCGCCGCGCTTGCGCCATTGGTGGGTGATGATGCTGGACAGGCCCGCCGCGGCGATGATCAGCGGTGGCTGGATGACCGACCAGGGCAATACCGCACTGATCAAGATGCCGATGAGCACGCCGTTGTAGCTGTACAGCCCGGCCTGGCGGTCGGCACGGTCGTAGCCACGGGCCTGTGCGGTCATCAGGCCGGCCAGGGCGCCAAGCAGGGCGCCGCCGACCAGCCCGGGTGCGGTAAGCAAAATGGCCAACAGGCAGCACAGGCCGCAGGCAGGGCTGCGCAGCAGCAGCACCTGGCTGAAGCCGTTGAACAGCGCCGTGGCCCAGTCAGGGCACGGGTTGACGAAATGTTTTGTGTACATGGGCAGTCAGCAAGGTTGAAAGAGAAGCGGCGGGCCTCTTCGGGCCTCGATTTGTCCGCAGTCAGGTGCAGTGGCCTAGATCAAGCTCTCGATCCGCAGCGTGTTCGTCGACCCCGGCTTGCCGAACGGCACACCGGCCGTGATCAGCAACGTATCACCCCGGCTGGCCATGCCTTGTGCCTGGGCGATTTCAAGGGCGGTCGACACCACCTCGTCCACTTGGCGCAAGCGGTCATTGACCACCGAATGCACGCCCCAGGTCACACTCAGCCGGCGCGCGGTGGCGTGGTTGGGGGTGAGGTTGAGGATCGGCGCGCGGGGTCGCTCGCGGGCAGCGCGCAGGGTCGAGGCGCCCGACTCGCTGTAGTTCACCAGCACCGCCACCGGTAGGATGCCGCTGATGCGGCGGATGGCGCAGCTGATGGCGTCCGACACCGTGGCCTCGGCCTTGGGCCGGCCGACGTCAAGCTGGGCCTGGTAGTCCGGGCCGTTTTCCACCTGGCGGATGATTTTGCTCATCATCTGCACGGCTTCCAGCGGGTACTCGCCCGAGGCGGTTTCTGCTGACAGCATCACTGCATCGGCGCCTTCGGCCACGGCGTTGGCCACGTCGGTGACCTCGGCGCGGGTAGGGGCCGGGGAAAAACGCATGGACTCAAGCATCTGGGTGGCCACCACCACCGGTTTGCCCAACTGCCGGCAGGTGTTGATGATGCGCTTCTGGATCTGCGGCACGCTCTCGGCCGGTACCTCCACACCCAGGTCACCGCGGGCCACCATGATGGCGTCGGCCAGTTCGGCGATGGCTTGCAGCTGTTCCACCGCCGACGGCTTTTCGATCTTGGCCATCAGGTAAGCCCGGTCGCCGATCAGGGCGCGTGCTTCGGCGATGTCCTGAGGGCGCTGCACAAACGACAGCGCAACCCAGTCCACGCCCAGCTCCAGGCCAAAGGCCAGGTCGCGGCGGTCCTTTTCGGTCAGTGGCGAGAGGTCGAGCAGCGCCTGGGGCACGTTGACCCCTTTGCGGTCGGACAGCTCCCCGCCGGCCAGCACCTCGGTGTCGATGGCGTCGTGGTGCTTGGCGGTGACCCGCAAGCGCAGCTTGCCGTCGTCCAGCAGCAGGTCCATGCCGGGTTCCAGCGCGGCAATGATCTCTGGGTGCGGCAGGTTCACCCGCTGGGGGCTGCCGGGTGTGGTGTCCAGGTCCAGGCGCAGGGCCTGGCCACGCTGCAGGTACACGTTGCCGTCAGCGAAGCGACCCACCCGCAGCTTGGGCCCTTGCAGGTCCATGAGGATGCCCAGCGGGTAGTTCAGCTGCTGCTCCACATCGCGAATCCACTGGTAGCGCAAGGCGTGGTCGGCGTGTTCGCCGTGGCTGAAATTCAGGCGGAAGATATTTACCCCGGCCTCCACCAGCTGGCGCACGTCGTCGATGGTCTTGATTGCCGGGCCGAGGGTGGCCAGTACCTTCACTTTCTTGTCGGGCGTCATGATGGGTTGCTCTCGAGAATCAGGATGGCGCGGAAGTCGTTGACGTTGGTGCGGGTCGGCTCGGTGACGATCAACGCATCCAGCGCGGCGAAGTAGCCGTAGCCGTTGTTGTTGTCCAGCTCGTCGCTGGCGCTCAGGCCCAGTGCCTGGGCGCGGGCATGGCTGCTGGGGGTCATCAGCGCGCCGGCGTTTTCTTCCGACCCGTCGATGCCATCGGTATCGCCGGCCAGGGCATACACGCCCGGCAGGCCTTTGAGGCTTTCGGTGAGGCTGAGCAGGAACTCGGCGTTGCGCCCGCCGCGGCCGTTGCCCCGTACGGTGACGGTGGTTTCGCCACCGGACAGGATCACGCAGGGAGCTTTGAGCGGCTGGCCGTGCTGGATGATCTGCCGGGCGATGCCCGCGTGCACCTTGGCCACCTCACGCGACTCGCCTTCGAGGTCGCCCAGGATCAGCGGGCTGAAACCCGCCTGGCGGGCTTTGACGGCCGCGGCTTCCAGCGACTGCTGGGGCTTGGCGATCAGCTGGAAATGGCTGCGTGCCAGGGCCGGATCATCGGCCTTGACGGTTTCTGATGCGGGGTTGTTAAGCCAGTCGATGACGGCCTTGGGCGCATCGATGGCGTAGCGTTTGAGGATGGCCAGGGCATCGGCGCGGGTGCTCGGGTCGGCCACGGTAGGGCCGGAGGCGATCACCGTGGCCAGGTCGCCCGGCACATCGGAAATGGCATAGGTGTACACCGTGGCCGGCCAGCAGGCCTTGGCCAGGCGGCCGCCCTTGATCGCCGAGAGGTGCTTGCGCACGCAGTTCATCTCGCCGATGGTGGCGCCGGATTTGAGCAGCGCCTTGTTGATCTGCTGCTTGTCGGCCAGCGTCAGGCCCTGCGCAGGCAGGGCCAGCAGTGCCGAGCCACCGCCAGACAGCAGGAAGATCACGCGGTCGTCTTCGTTGAGGTTGCTGACCAGGTCCAGCACGCGCTTGGCCACGGCCAGGCCGGCAGCGTCGGGAACGGGGTGGGCGGCCTCAACCACTTCGATTTTCTGACAATTGGCCCCATGGCCGTAGCGGGTGACCACCAGGCCGCAGACTTCCCCCTGCCAGCATTTCTCGACCACTTCGGCCATGGCGGCTGCGGCCTTCCCGGCGCCGATGACAATGACCCGGCCGGTACGGTCAGCGGGCAAATACGGCTCAAGGACCTGGCGGGGGTGGGCGGCGGCGATGGCTGTGTCGAACAGCTCGCGAAGAATTTTTTGCGGATCGACCGACATGGCAGGCTCCCAATTATTGTTGTTTTGCACAATCAAAAACGCCCCTGGAAGTGCCTCCGTGCAGGGCGAACCAGGGGCGGGTGTTGCTCGGTTTCACGGGCCGGCCCGTGGTCGCAGGCCAACCAGCGTGTGCTTCAATCGCGAGCTTTGCTCGCTCCTACGGGCCTTATGCTGATCCCGTAGGAGCGAGCGCAGCTCGCGATGAGGCCGGTAGGTTTTATTGCTCGTCGCGAATCGAGAAATTGGCCATGTGTTCCAGGCCCTTGATCAGTGCCGAGTGGTCCCAGTTGCCGCCGCCCAGGGCCTGGCAGGTGTTGAACACCTGCTGGGCATTGGAGGTGTTGGGCAGGTTGATGCCCAGCTCCTTGGCGCCCTGCAGGGCCAGGTTCAGGTCTTTCTGGTGCAGGTTGATGCGGAAGCCCGGGTCGAAGGTGCCCTTGATCATGCGCTCGGCATGCACCTCGAGGATTTTCGACGACGCAAAGCCGCCCATCAGCGCTTCACGCACCTTGGCCGGGTCGGCACCGTTCTTGGCTGCGAACAGCAGCGCTTCGCTGACGGCCTGAATGTTCAGGGCAACGATGATCTGGTTGGCCACCTTGGCGGTTTGGCCGTCGCCGTTGCCACCGACGCGGGTGATGTTCTTGCCCATGGCTTCGAACAGCGGCAGTGCGCGCTCGAAGGCCTTCGGGCAGCCCCCGACCATGATGCTCAGGGTGGCGGCCTTGGCGCCGACTTCACCGCCGGAAACCGGGGCGTCCAGGTAGGCAGCGCCCGTGGCTTTGATCTTGTCGGCGAATACCTTGGTGGCGGTGGGGGAAATCGAGCTCATGTCGATGACCACCTTGTTTGGGCCCACGCCTTCGGCCACCCCGTTTTCACCGAACAGCACGCTCTCCACCTGGGGGGTGTCAGGCACCATCACAATGATGAACTCGGCTTCCTGGGCTACTTCCTTGGGGTTGGCCAGGGCCACTGCGCCCGCTGCCAGCAGGTCGGCCGGGGCGGCGTCGTGGTGGGTGGAAACGAACAGGCTGTGCCCTGCTTTTTGCAGGTTCTGGGCCATGGGCTTGCCCATGATGCCGGTGCCGATGAAACCGATTTTAGCCATGAGAAATTACCTCTTTTGTATTTATTGAATCTCGCTAGAGCACGCGATGCAGGCCTTCTGTGGGAGCGGGTTTACCCGCGAAGCAGACGCCGCGGTGGATGGCACCGGCTGCGCCGGTGTTCGCGGGTGAACCCGCTCCCACAGTGGCTGGTGTCTTCCACAGAATCTGGTGGTTCACACAGGCTGATGCCCAGCCCTCAGATCGCGTTATGGGTTTTCAGCCAGCCCAGGCCGGCTTCGGTTGTGGTTTTGGGCTTGTACTCCGCGCCCACCCAGCCTTGGTAACCAATGCGGTCCAGGTGCTCGAACAGGAAGCGGTAGTTGATCTCGCCGGTGCCCGGCTCGTGGCGGCCGGGGTTGTCGGCCAACTGGATATGGTTGATCAAGGGCAGGTTGGCCTCGACGGTGCGCGCCAGGTCACCTTCCATGATCTGCATGTGGTAGATGTCGTACTGCAGGAACAGGTTGTCGCTGCCCACCTCGGCCTGGATGTCCAGCGCTTGCTGGGTGGTATTGAGGTAGAAGCCCGGGATGTCGCGGGTGTTGATCATTTCCATGACCAGGCGAATACCGGCGGCCTTGAGCGTGTCGGCGGCATAGCGCAGGTTGCCCACGAAGGTGCTGCGCACGGTGGCACAGTCCGTGCCTTGCGGGCGAATGCCGGCCAGGGCGTTGACCTGGGTGTTGCCCAGCACCTTGGCGTACGCGATGGCCTTGTCGACACCGGCCCGGAATTCCTCCACCCGGTCAGGGTGGCAGGCAATGCCGCGCTCGCCTTGCGACCAGTCGCCGGCGGGCAGGTTGAACAGCACCTGGGTCAGGCCGTTGGCGTCCAGTTGCTGCTTGATGTCGGCAGCGCTGAAATCATACGGAAAAAGGTATTCGACACCGCTGAAGCCGGCGTCAGCGGCGGCCTTGAAGCGGGCCAGAAAGTCCTGTTCGGTGAACAGCATGGACAGGTTGGCGGCGAAGCGCGGCATGGTGTGTCTCCTTGCGTAGAAGGCCCCCGGCAGCGGCCTGGGGGCGTGCGGCAGTCAGTCCAGCAGCGAGATGGCGGTGGGCGCGTCATTGCCGACCAGGGCCAGGTCTTCGAATTCGTTGACCGCGTTGATCTCGGTGCCCATGGAAATATTGGTCACGCGTTCGAGAATCACCTCCACCACCACGGGCACGCGGAACTCTTCGGCCATTTTTTGCGCCTTGAGCAGGGCAGGGGCGATGTCGCCCGGCTCGAATACGCGCAGTGCCTTGCAGCCCAGGCCCTCGACCACCGCGACGTGGTCGACGCCGTAGGTGGCGGCGTCGCTGGCGTTGATGTTCTCGAAGGCCAGTTGTACACAGTAATCCATGTCGAAGCCACGCTGCGCCTGGCGGATCAGCCCCAGGTAGGCGTTGTTCACCAGCACGTGGACGTAGGGCAGGTTGAACTGCGCGCCCACGGCCAGTTCCTCGATCATGAACTGGAAGTCGTAGTCACCAGACAGCGCCACCACCTTGCGCTGAGGGTCGGCCTTGACCACGCCCAACGCGGCAGGGATGGTCCAGCCCAGCGGGCCGGCCTGGCCGCAATTGATCCAGTGCCGCGGCTTGTACACATGCAGAAACTGCGCACCGGCAATCTGCGACAGGCCGATGGTGCTGACGTAGCAGGTGTCCTTGCCGAATACCTGGTTCATTTCCTGGTAAACGCGCTGCGGCTTCACCGGCACGTTGTCGAAGTGGGTTTTGCGCTGCAGGCTGGCTTTGCGCTGTTGGCAGTCTTCAAGCCAGGCCTTGCGGCATTTGAGCTTGCCGGCGGCTTGCCATTCGCGCGCCACCTCCAGCAGCTTGTCCAGGGCCAGGCCTGCGTCCGAGACGATGCCCAGGTCGGGCGTGAATACGCGGCCGATCTGGGTCGGCTCGATGTCGACGTGGATGAAGGTGCGGCCTTCGGTGTACACGTCCACAGAACCGGTATGGCGGTTGGCCCAGCGGTTGCCGATACCGAACACCAGGTCGGACTTCAACAGCGTGGCGTTGCCATAGCGGTGCGAGGTCTGCAGGCCGACCATGCCGACCATTTGCGGGTGGTCGTCGGGCAGGGTGCCCCAGCCCATCAGGGTGGGGATGACCGGCACGCCGGTCAGCTCGGCGAAGGCCACCAGTTTGTCGCTGGCATCGGCATTGATGATGCCGCCGCCAGCCACCAGCAGCGGGCGTTCAGCGTCATTGAGCATGGCCAGGGCTTTTTCCGCCTGTATGCGGGTGGCCGCTGGCTTGTGCACTGGCAAGGGTTCGTAGGCATCGATATCGAATTCGATTTCGGCCATCTGCACGTCGAACGGCAGGTCGATCAGTACCGGGCCCGGGCGGCCGCTGCGCATTTCGAAGAACGCCTTCTGGAACGCATAGGGCACTTGGCCCGGCTCCAGCACGGTGGTCGCCCACTTGGTCACCGGCTTGACGATGCTGGTGATGTCTACGGCCTGGAAGTCTTCCTTGTGCAGGCGGGCGCGGGGGGCCTGGCCAGTGATGCACAGGATCGGGATGGAGTCTGCGCTGGCGCTGTAAAGGCCGGTGACCATGTCGGTGCCGGCAGGCCCGGAGGTACCGATGCATACGCCGATGTTGCCGGGGTTGGCGCGGGTGTAGCCCTCGGCCATGTGCGAGGCACCTTCGACGTGGCGAGCGAGGACGTGATCGATGCCACCGACTTTTTTCAGGGCCGAATACAGCGGGTTGATGGCAGCCCCGGGGATGCCGAACGCGGTCTCTACACCTTCACGGCGCATGACCAGAACGGCTGCATCGATTGCTCTCATTTTGCTCATGATTTGTGCCTCATCGATTTTGTAATTGTATACAACTTTCTATGCGATTCAGTGTATTCATGCCCGAGTCGTCAGGTCAATGGGTTTTCATCGGGTGAGAACGCTTTGCATGAAGCGCCCGTGCACAAAGGGCTTTGCAGAGACGCCTAGGATTGATCAAAAATATTGTATACAAAAATATTCTTGGTTGTGTTCTATTTGGTTCTCGGTTTTCAACTGCCCCCCGGGCGTCTCACAATAAGAAGAGGACCATTACATGAACGCTTTGAACCTGAAAGTCGCGGTCAGCCTGGTAGAGGCTGCGCTGGCGGCAGGCCGAACCGTCAACGCAGCGCCGTTGACCGTGGCAGTGCTGGATGCCGGTGGGCATGTGCTGGTATTGCAGCGCGAAGACGGTGCCAGCCTGTTGCGGCCTGAGCTGGCCACGGGCAAGGCCTGGGGTGCCATTGCGCTGGGCAAGGGGTCACGCTTGCTGGCCCTGGATGCCCAGCAGCGGCCGGCGTTTTTTGCGGCGCTCAATGGGCTGGGCGAGCGACCGGTGGTGCCGGCACCGGGGGGTGTGCTGATACGTGATCAGGAGGGCAGGGTGTTGGGCGCGGTGGGGATCAGTGGCGATACGTCGGACATTGACGAGCAGTGCGCCATCAGTGCCATCGAGGCGGTGGGGCTGCGGGCGGATGCGGGGGTGGTGGCCTGACCAGGCTTGGCCTGGGCTGGCCCTTTCGCGGGTGAACCCGCTCCCACAATGATGGCGCCAGCTCTCGGGTTTTGTGCCAGCCAGCGTCTGCCCCACTACAGCCTCTGCCCTAGGGCTGAATGCCCCTGTGGAAGCAGGTTTACCCGCGAAAGGGCCAGCGCAGTACTCAGGCTACCTCAGGCTCGCAGCCTTTGAGCACCATGCGGATGATGGTTTGCGCAGCA
The DNA here is from genome assembly GCF_016648095.1 of Pseudomonas sp. S32. Classification (NCBI taxonomy): domain Bacteria; kingdom Pseudomonadati; phylum Pseudomonadota; class Gammaproteobacteria; order Pseudomonadales; family Pseudomonadaceae; genus Pseudomonas; species Pseudomonas sp. S32. The sequence continues at coordinate 101,823 of NZ_JACVVF010000014.1, read as the reverse complement.
GCATCGTAGTCGCTGTCGGCCAGCTTGGCCTTGCCGGTCACGGCCGAAATCTGCCAATCGAAGTCGGCATAGGTCTGGGTCGCTGCCCAGATGCTGAACATCAGGTGATGCGCATCCACATGGGCGATCTGCCCATGGTCGATCCAGTGCTGGATGCACTCGATATTGTGCCGTGCCTGCGCATTCAGCTGTTCCACCTGGCTGGGTGACAGGTGCGGTGCGCCGTGCATGATCTCGCTGGCAAACACCTTGGACGCATGGGGCAGGTCACGGGAAATGCGAATTTTCGAGCGAATGTACGCGCTGAGCACTTCCCTGGGGTCGCCATCGGCGTTGAACGGCGTGGAGGCCTGCATGATCGGTGCGATGATGCTCTCGAGCACTTCCCGGTACAGGTTGTCCTTGGACTTGAAGTAGTAGTACACGTTGGGCTTGGGCAACCCGGCCTTGGCCGCGATGTCGCTGGTCTTGGTGGCCGCGAAGCCCTTGTCGGCGAATTCCTCGCTGGCCGCGCGCAGGATCAGTTCCTTGTTGCGCTCGCGAATGGTGCTCATGGTCAGGGATCTTCCTCGTGTCTGGCCACCTCTAAGAGGGATCGGGCATGGTAGCACCGTGCCTGACGGGCGCTCAAGGCAGCGGCCTTGGGCTAGACTCCGGCTCATTCACACACTTGGAAACAGCATAATTATGGCAGCAAGCAGTCTACTGGTACTGATCGACGACATCGCCACGCTGCTCGACGACGTATCGCTGATGACCAAGGTCGCGGCAAAGAAAACCGCTGGCGTGCTGGGGGACGACCTGGCACTCAATGCGCAACAGGTGACCGGCGTGAGCGCCGACCGCGAATTGCCCGTGGTATGGGCAGTGGCCAAGGGCTCGCTGATGAACAAGGCGATCCTGGTGCCGGCGGCGCTGTTGATCAGCGCGTTCATCCCCTGGGCGGTCACACCGTTGCTGATGGTGGGGGGGGCCTACCTGTGCTTCGAGGGCTTCGAGAAGCTGGCGCATGCGTTCTTCCACGACAAGGACGAAGAACAGGCCAGGCGTGCCAAGCGCAGCGAGGCGCTGGCGGACCAGAGCACCGACCTGGTGGCGTTCGAGAAGGCCAAGATCAAGGGTGCCGTGCGCACCGACTTCATTCTCTCTGCCGAGATCATCGCCATCACCTTGGGCATCGTTGCCGATGCGCCACTGACCCAGCAGATCATCGTGCTGTCGGGCATCGCCGTGGTCATGACCATCGGTGTGTACGGGGTGGTGGGCGGGATCGTGAAGCTGGACGACCTGGGCCTGTGGATGAGCCGCAAGGCTTCGCGCCTGGTACAGGCGATCGGCAACGGCATCCTGCGGGCCGCGCCCTACATGATGAAAGCCCTCTCGGTGGTCGGCACGGCGGCCATGTTCCTGGTCGGTGGTGGCATCTTGGTACACGGCATCGCGCCTTTGCACCATGCTGTCGAGGCGTTCAGCGAGGGCCGCGGCGGGGCGTTGACGGGCGCGCTGCTCAACGGCGTGGCCGGTGTGGTCGCCGGTGCCGTGGTGCTGGCGGTGGTGAGTGGGGCGAGCAAGCTGTGGCAGGCATTGCGCCCCGCCCACTAAGGTGGCTGGCCGGTGCTGCTGCGCCGGCCGCGCACTTAGGTTAGAACAGCACCTTGACCAGGAAGCTCATGGTGTTCTGGTCGGTGGTGAAGCCGTCGCTGTTCTTGATCCCGTACTTGTTTTTCCAGTAGTCGTACTCCACACCCACGTACAGCTGCTTTTCGCCCAGGTTCATGGCCTTGCCCAGGTCATACTTGATCTGCGGATTGAAGTGCAGGTTGGCCTGGTAGGTGCCGCGGCGGTTTTCGTCGTTGTCCACCACCCAGTCCATGTAACCATCGATCAGCACATCCGACGAACCCACCGGGATGGTGTACGACCACACAGGCGTGATCTGCCAGACGTTGTCACCCGGGCGGCTGCCGTCGGTGGTGCGCTGGTAGAAGTTCAGCTGGAAGTAGTCGAAGCCCGGGATCGCCAGGTCGAACCCTGGGCCGATCAGGTACGCCTCGGTATCACCTTCGCCAAACTCGTAGGTCATGGCCAGCAGCACATCCTTGATGGGGCCGAACTCAAACTTCTGGTCGAAGATCTTGCCGAACGACAGGCGCGGGGTGATCTCGCCGTAGTAGGTGTTCGGGCCATTGCCGCTGTCTTTCTGCCCTTGATAGAAGATCTTGTCGACGAAGATGAAGTTGTCGCCGTACTTCCAGCCATCGGCGTGCTCGAAGGTGACGGTTTGCTGGGTCGGCGGGTTGACCTTGAAGTTCTTGCCCCACAGGTAGGTGAGGCTGTTGCTCTGCCACTGCAGCAGGTCGCCACCGAAGGTGGTGCCGCACGCCAGCAGGCCGCCGGCCAGGATCAGGCTGTTGATGATACGCATCGCGTGTGTCGCTCCCTTGATTGGTCAGTTGTCAGCGCTCGTTGATGGCGCTTTTTCTGTCTTTTTAGTCAGCTTTTTTCGTTTGGCCATAGCTGTTTGGCAAGGGTCGCGCCAACTTTTCCAGGTTGGCCGAACCGTCCTGCTCGACGTCGTTCTGAACGGATGAAAAGGGTCTTTCAGGCTGGCAACACGTTGGCCAACCGCCCGAATTCATTGACTGAGCGGTCAGTTAACGCAGGCAGAATCCGTTCTGCCCCGATCGAGGGGGCGCGCAGGTTACTGGCTTGCGCGCCTGGCCTCAAGTGCTCCTTCCTGGCGCACGTGGGTACAAACTTGTGCGTTTGGTCAGCTTCCTAGAAGTGCACCTTGACCAAGGCGCTGGCCACGCTCTGGTTGGTGCTCAGGCTGCCGCGGCTGTCGATGCCGTATTTGTCTTTCCAGTAGCTGTACTCAAAGCCCACGTACAGTTGTCGGGCGCCGAAATTCAGGGCCTTGCCCAGGTCGTATTTCACCTGCGGGTTGAAGTGCAGGTTGGCGTGGTAGGTGCCACGCCGGTTCTGGTCGTTGTCCGTGACCCAGTCCATGTAGCCGTCTATCAGAATGTCGGATTTGCCGACAGGCACGGTGTATGACCAGGCCGGGGTGATTTGCCAGACGTTGTCGCCCGGCCGGCTGCCCTCGGTGTTGCGCACGTAGAAATTGAGCACGAAATAGTTGAAACCCGGCACGTCCAGGTCAAACCCCGGGCCGATCAGGTAGGCCTCGTTGTCACCTTCGCCGCGCTCGTAGGTCATGGCCAGCAGCACGTCCTTGATCGGCCCCAAGGCCAGCTTGCGGTCGAGAATCTTGCCCAATGACAGGCGCGGGCTGAACTCGCCGTAGTAAGTGGTCACGCCTTTGCCCGGGTCGGCTTTGCCGTTGTAGAAGATCTTGTCGACGAACAGAAAGGTGTCGCCGTACTTCCATTTGTTGGCGTGCTCGAACGTGAGGGTTTGCTGGATATCAGGGTTTACCTTGAAATCCTTGCCATACAGGTAGGTCAGGCTTTCGCCGTGCCACTGCAGCCATTCGCCAGCATGGGCGGGCGCGTTGGCCAGCAGGCTGCTCCCCAGCAACAGGGACGAGGTGATGTGTTTCATGGGTGGCTCCCGGCCTTATTGTTCTTGTTGGTTGGTGCGGCGGGCAGGGGCGGCATGGCGCCGCCCCGGTCTTCAGTGGGGGTGGCAGGGCGCGTTGTGCGCCGCGCGGTCAGCCCCGCCCAGAATGTTGAACAGCACATTCAGCACCAGTGCACTGACCGTGGCCATGGCAATGCCGCTATGGGTGATCGGCTCCATCCACAGGGGCATCTGGGCGAAGAATTCCGGGCGCACCACCGGGATGAGCCCGAAACCCACGCTGACCGCCACCAGCAACTGGTTGCGCCGGTCACCAATGTCGGCTTCCTGAAGAATCTTGATCCCTGTGGCGGTGACCATGCCGAACATGGCGATGGAGGCGCCGCCCAGCACGGCCGGCGGTATCGAGGCAATCAGGAACGCCGCCTTGGGCAGCAGGCTGAGCAGCACCAACAGGGCACCGGCAACCACGGTGACGTAGCGGCAGCGTACGCCGGTCATCTGCACCAGGCCGATGTTCTGGGCGAACGAGGAGTGGGTAAAGGTGTTGAAAAAACCGGCGATGAACGATGCGCCGGCATCGCACAGCAGGCCGCGCCGTAGCATGCCCGGGGTGACTTCCCGGTCGGTGACCTTGCCCAACGCCAGGAACATGCCCGTGGACTCGACGAAGATGATCACTACCACCAGGCACATGGACAGGATGGGCGCCAGGCTGAAGGTGGGCATGCCAAAGTGCAGGGGCGTTACCACCTGCAACCAGGGTGCAGCCCCCAGCCCTGACAGGTCGACCATGCCGATGGCGCCGGCCAGCAGGTAGCCAAGGCCCATGCCCACCAGCACCGAGACATTTACCCAGAACCCGCGCATGAAGCGGTTGATCAGCAGGATGACCGCCAGCACCAGGCCGGCCACCAGCAGGTAGACCGGCGAGCCGAAGGTGGTGGCCTGCTGGCCCCCACCTGCCCAGTTCACGGCCACAGGGAACAGCGACAGGCCAATGGACGTGATCACGGTGCCGGTGACCAGGGGCGGGAAGAACCTCACCACCTTGGACATGAACGGTGCGACGAGCATGCCGAAGAACCCGGCGGCGATGGTGGCGCCGAAAATGCCTTGCAGGCCCACACCGGGCATGCCGGCCATGGCCACCATGCTGCCGACGGCGGCAAAGCTGGCGCCCATCATCACCGGCATGCGAATGCCCACAGGGCCGATACCGAAGGACTGCACGATGGTTGCAACACCGGCCACCAGCAGGTCGGCGTTGATCAGGAAGGCAACCTCTTCGCGGGACAGCCCTGCGGCCTGGCCAATGATCAGCGGCACCGCGATGGCACCCCCATACATCAGCAGCACATGTTGCAGGCCCACCAGGATGAGTTGGAACAGCGGCAATGGCTGTCGGGGTGGCGCTACTGGAATGTAGGCCTTGCGTGACTCGGACATGCAGCACCTCGAGTTTTGTTTTTATTCTCGGATCCAAGCAGCAGATATCAGGTGGTACGTTCCAGCACCAAATGCTGGGTTACCGCCGTGAGACCTGGCGCTCGATGCTTGCTTGTTGCGTAACACAGGCGCGTTGAGGCCTTTGGCTAGCGGCCTCTGTGCGCCAGTCAGGTGCTCGGCACGCCCACCCCGGCAAGGGAATGCCCTTGGGGGCGGGCTGGCCGGCAGGGTGTGGTCAGTTGACCGGGGCGCCTTTGGCGATCCAGTCACCTACCAGCTTGCGCTCTTCGGTGGTCATCTGGGTGATGTTGCCCAGCGGCATGATCTGGCTGGCCACGGCCTGCGCCTGGATGCGCGCAGCCTGGGCCTGGATCTGCTGCGGGGTGTCGAACATCACGCCGGCCGGGGCGGCGCTGAACAGTGGGCTGGTCGGTTTGGACGAATGGCACACGGTGCAGCGTTCCTGAATGACGTTGTGAATCTTGTCGAAACTGTCGCCACCTGCCTGGGCAGTCGCTTGAGCGGGGGCGGCGGCTTCAGCCGGTTTGGCTGCCTGCTCGGCGCGCAGCTCGGCGGCAGTCTTGCCGCCCACTGCCGTGGCCGGCAGTGGCTGGTACTCCACCTTCGCGGCAGCTTGCTCAGGGCTCACGGCCATTGGCCGGGGGCCAGTGATGTAGGCCAGGCAGATCATCGCCAGGGCGCCGGCGGGCAGGGTCCAGGCGTACTTGTTGCTGTCGTGGCGTGTATTGAAGTAGTGGCGGATGAGCACGGCCGCCACGGCGATCCCGGCCAGGATCAGCCAGTTGTACTGGCTGCCATAGGTGCTGGGGAAGTGGTTGCTGATCATGATGAACAGCACCGGCAAGGTGAAGTAGTTGTTATGGCGCGAACGCAGCAGCCCCTTGGCCGGCAGTAACGGGTCGGGCGTGGTGTTGTTCTCGATCGCCGCCACCAGCTGTCGCTGGGCCGGCATGATGATGCGGAACACGTTGCCGACCATGATGGTGCCGATGATGGCGCCTGTGTGCAGGTAGGCGCCACGGCCGCTGAACACCAGGCTGAAGCCCCAGCAGGCCGCTATGATCAGCACGAACAGCACCGCACCCAGCAGCATGGGTTTTTTGCCCAGCGGCGAGTCGCAGAGGACGTCGTAGACGAACCAGCCGGCCACCAGCGAACCGATACCGATGGCCACGCCCTCGGCGCCGCTCAGGGTACTGCCCGGGGCCAGCAGGTACAGCGTTGGGTTCCAGTAGAACACCACGCACAGCAGGGCAATGCCGGACATCCAGGTGAAGTAGGCTTCCCATTTGAACCAGTGCAGGTTCTCGGGCATTTTCGGTGGTGCCAGCTTGTATTTTTCGAGGTGGTAGATACCCCCCCCGTGTATGGCCCATAAATCACCCGACAACCCATCGCGCGGGTTGCTGCGGTTGAGGTTGTTTTCCAGCCAGACGAAGTAGAACGATGCACCGATCCAGGCCACGCCGGTGATCATGTGAACCCAGCGAATGCTCAGGTTCAGCCACTCGTGAAGGTGTGCTTCCACAGTATGTACCTCTTGCCGACCACAGCCCCGGGACGATGACGGGGCATGACCGACCTTTTCTTATTGGTGGGGATTGAGGATCAGCATCTGCTCCTCGCTGAAGTAATGCTCATCGCAGTTGTTACCTGCACCACTGCGATCAACCACCAGGAAGTCATCCCGCTTTTCGATCGTCAGCACCGGGTGGTGCCAGACGCCGCGATGGTAATTGACGCCCTGCCTGCCATTACTGCGGAAGGCACGGACCAGACCTGATACAGGTGCATCGCCAACGGGCGCGACCACGATCAGAAAGGGGTTGCCGAGCAGCGGGATAAAAGCCTGGCTGCCCAGCGGATGGCGTTCCAGCATGCGCACGGTCAGCGGCATGTCCAGCGCTTCGGCGCGGAAGATGCTGATGATGGCGTTGTCTTCAGGCTCGGCGGTTTCGACCGTGGCGAGCTTGTGAAAGCGCATGGTCGAGCCGTTGTTGATCATGAAGTGGTCGCTGCCATCGGTTTCGATCACGTCACCGAAGGGGGCGAAGGCTTCTTTGGTCAGGGGCTCGATCATCAGGGTGCGCATGCGGTTATCTCTTCTATTGTGCGTTGTTCTAAAGAATTGTCGGGGGTTACAGCTGCTGCAGGCGGAACAGGGCAATCTGGTTGATTTGCGCCAGCGCTTCGCGGAACTCGGCTTCGGCGTCGTTGTGAATACGCTGCTCGAATGCGGCCAGTATCTGGTGCCGGTTACTGCCACGCACCGCCATGATGAACGGGAACTGGAACTTGGCTTTGTAGGCATCGTTCAGCTCGGTGAAGCGGGCGAACTCTGCCGCGGTGCACTGGTGGATGCCCGCACCGGCCTGTTCGTTGGTGCTCGATGCCGTCAGCTCGCCTTGCACGGCTGCCTTGCCGGCCAGATCCGGGTGGGCGTTGATCAAGGCCAGTTGGTCAGCGTGCGGTGCATCGAGCAGGATAGTGCTCATGCGCTGGTGCAGCGCCTCGACCTGGTCCAGCTCATGGGGCTGGCCCAGGTCGTACGCCTTTTCAGCGACCCAAGGCGAATGTTCGTAGATGTCGGCAAATGCCTCGACGAATGCTTCGCGGCCCAGGGTGGAGGGTTGGAGGGTGTTGAAAGCGGTCATCAGGCGTTCTCTTTGCTGTACGGGTGGGTGGCGTGCCAGTGGCGTGCGATGTCTACGCGCCGGGCAAACCAGACCTGCTCATGGCTCTTGGCGTAGTCGACGAAGCGCTTGAGCGCCGCCAGCCTTGCCGGGCGGCCTACCAAACGGCAGTGCAAGCCGATGGAGAGCATTTTTGGCGCTTCGGCGCCCTCGGCGTACAACACGTCGAAGGCATCCTTCAGGTACTGGTAGAACTGCTCGCCGCAGTTGAACCCCTGCACCTGGGTGAAGCGCATGTCGTTGGTGTCCAGGGTGTACGGGATCACCAGGTGCGGTTTGCCGGTCGGGTTGCGGGGCTCCCAGTAGGGCAGGTCATCGTCGTAGGTGTCGCTGTCGTACAAAAAGCCGCCTTCTTCCATTACCAGGCGGCGGGTATTGGGGCCGGTACGGCCGGTGTACCAGCCCAGGGGGCGCTCGCCGGTGATTTCGGTGAGGATGCGGATGGCTTCGAGCATGTGCTCGCGTTCCTGGGCCTCGTCCATGTACTGGTAGTCGATCCAGCGGTAACCGTGGCTGCAGATCTCGTGGCCGGCGTCGGCCATGGCGCGGATCACGTCAGGGTGGCGCTGGGCTGCCATGGCCACGGCGAAGATGGTCAGCGGCACGCCGCTGTCCTTGAACAACTTGAGCAGGCGCCATACCCCGGCGCGGCTGCCATACTCGTAAAGCGACTCCATGCTCTGGTTACGCACACCCTGCAGCGGCTGGGCAGCGACCATTTCCGACAGGAAGGCTTCGGACTCCTTGTCACCGTGCAGGATGTTGCGCTCGCCGCCTTCCTCGTAGTTCAGCACGAACGACAGTGCAATACGGGCATTGCCTGGCCAGTGGGGGTGAGGAGGGGTGTTGCCATAACCGATCAGGTCGCGAGGATAGTCAGCGCTCACTGCAGTCTTCCTTCTTGTGCGTTTGTACGGGGGTGGGCGGGCCGCGTCGCTGTGTCGCACCACCGGATGGGCTGATTGTATACAACTTATGAAATCTTTTGTAAGCCTGTTTTTCCGCATTTCTGCCCATTTGTCGCGTTCTGAACACTTGCAAGAAACCTGCCTGAATGGTCAGTTAATAATGCACGCCCCTGCGAGCCGGCTGCAACCGAGCTGCTTCTTGAGCTGAGACAATCGGTTCCTGGATGAGGTAGAAAATTGTGTACAATTCTGGCTTCAACTGTCTTAATGGCACTCGTCAGGCACACTGCGTGCGCTGTTGCGGTGCAGCGGTTGTGTACATTTTGCCCATTGATGAACAAGAGGCCACAAGCAGATGGGACGTTTGACCACGCACGTACTCGATGCCGCCCACGGCTGCCCGGGCAGCTCCATCAAGGTGGAGCTCTACCGCGTTGAAGGCCAGCAGCTGGAGCTGGTAAATACAGCGCTGACCAACAGTGATGGCCGCGTCGATGCGCCGCTGCTGCAAGGCGACAACTACCGCACGGGTGTGTACCAGCTGCAGTTCAGCGCAGGTGACTATTACCGCGCCCGCGGCACGCCATTGCCGGCCCAGGCGTTTCTGGATGTGGTGGTGCTGCGTTTTGGCATTGATGAACAGCAGGAGCACTACCATGTGCCGTTGCTGATCTCGCCGTACAGTTATTCGACTTATCGGGGGAGTTGATAGGTCGTAGCCGGTATCTTCGTAGGTCCTTGCCCGCCCTCACACTGGCGGGCTTTTTTATCTAGTTCAGTCTACGGCGTTGCGAATATTTCGTGCCCTGGGGTTTAGAAACCTGCCGGTTTTGAGCTGCGCATGATCCTCCACCCCCGCACCTAGCGCGCCGGCCGAATTGAAGGTGAAACCTACCAGACGTGCTGGACCCTCTTCTTTCAGCCACTCTTGGCTCGCCAGCACATGCGCTGATGTGCTGGAAATCTCCCCCTTACTATTACGCTCCGCGATCTCGACATAGGCCTGAGCATGCTCGCGGCTGAGTGACTTATCACCGTGGCTGGCAAGATTTCTATTAACCTTTGACAGTTTCTCCACGAAGGGGGTAGTCGACAACTCACGTGTGCGCTCATCAATCAACGCTCTTCCATCCACAAAGGCTGGTTCGCTGGCTGTTGGGTGTTGAAATAGCGATTTTTTTGTGACCTGCCAACTGTCGAAGGCCTTTTGCCGTAGAGATTGGAATCGGCCAGGCGCCCGGCCTGTAACATCCATAAGATTGATAGGGTCATTCAAACAATAGGCATATGTGTTGACACCGCCCTTTCCAAAGGGGCTCAACTCATCAGGCGTGAGAAACCTCATGAGCGACGGCTGATACATTCGGTGACCACTGCCCAGGGCATAAAAGCCTGGCAAGGGTTGCCGCCATTCACCGTTGAACCCCAAGAACGCGGTGTCTAGACCACCGTGTCCATAACAGGTATAGGCTACTGCAGTTCTATTGCACACTGGCTCGACCTCCGGGATAGGCTGGGTTCCGTTGTATCAAACCTTCTTCAGCCGTGCATCTGACAAAAATATCAGGCGGTGTTTATTTAGAATGCTGGCGGTATCGCTGTCTCCTGTATAACTAAGGCGCTCAGACGCCTTAGTTATAAAAACTCGCTTTACAAGAACAAAAACTTCGCAATGAAGATCACGCACAGCACCCACAGGCTGGCGGAAACCTCTTTGTATTTGCCGGTGCCGGCCTTCAACGCCACATAACTGATAAAGCCCAGCGCAATGCCGTCGGCAACCGAAAAGGTCAGCGGCATCATGATCACCGTGACAATTGCCGGGATGCTGTCGGTGGCTTCGTCCCAATTGATGTGCGCCATGCTGCCCATCATCAGCATTGCCACGTAGATCAGGGCGCCGGCCGTGGCGTACGCCGGGATCATGCCAGCCAGGGGGGCGAAGAACATGGCGGCGATGAACAGTACGCCCACCACCACGGCAGTCAGGCCCGTGCGGCCGCCGGCGGCTACGCCGGCGGCGCTTTCAACGTAGCTGGTCACCGGCGGTACGCCGACCACGGCACCGAACACGCTCGAGGCGCTGTCGGCCTTCAGCGCCCTGGACAGGTTTTCGATACGCCCGTCCGGCGCCACCAGGTTGGCCCGCTGGGCCACACCCATCAGCGTGCCCGCCGTATCGAACATGTGCACGAACAGAAATGCCAGCACTACGCTGATCATGCTGACGTTGAACACACCGGCCACGTCCATGGCCATCCAGGTAGGGGCCAGGCTTGGCGGCATCGAGACCACGCCGCCGAACTTCACCAGGCCCAGGCCCCAGCCCGCCAAGGTAACGCCGATGATGCTGATCAGAATGGCGCCGAACACCCGCTTGTAGCTGAGGATGGCGATCAGCAGGAAGCACACGGCCGCCAGCAGCGGCGCCGGTTCGTGCAACGAGCCCAGCTTGATCAGTGTGGATGGGCTGGCAACGATGATGCCGGCGGTTTTCAGGCCGATCAGCCCAAGAAACAGCCCCACGCCCGCACCCATGGCGTGGCGCAGGCTCACAGGAATGCTGTTGAGCAGCCACTCGCGCACCCTGGACAGGGTCAGGAACATGAACAGCACGCCTGACACAAATACCGCGCCCAGCGCCGTTTCCCAGTTGTAGCCCATGGTGCCGACCACGGTGTAGGTGAAGAAGGCATTCAGGCCCATGCCAGGCGCCAGGCCAACCGGCCAGTTGGCGTACAGGCCCATCAGCAGGCAACCCAATGCGGCGGCGATGCAGGTGGCGACAAACGCCGCACCGTGGTCGATGCCGGCGTCGGCCATGATGTTGGGGTTGACGAAGATGATGTAGGCCATGGTGATGAACGTGGTCACCCCGGCGATAAGCTCGGTTCTGACGGTACTGCCGTGCTGCCTGAGTTTGAAGATGCGTTCCAGCCAGCCCGTTTCGCGGGGCGGTGCAGCATCCAGCAGGGGGGCTTCGGATTTGCGGCTTTCCACAGCGAGTACTCCTCAAGTCTTTCTTGTTGTTATGGAGCCCGTTGTCCTGAGCAATGCACTTGGCGGCTCCGAGAGGGGTGGCAGTCACCGGTTTTTTGTTGACCTATAGGTCAGGAAACTGACAGGGCGATTATGCGTTTGTGTACAAAGAATGCAAATACTGTTTTTTATTTTGTATGCGCAGTGCGCCGTACATTCGCTATATGCGCAAAAGGCCACCTGCAGAAACGGCTCAGCCTGTGTACAATGACGCCATACCTTCCTTCATGCTCGAGCGCCCATGAACGACCAGCTGCAACCTCTGAAAAAACCTGCGCGTGCCGGCAAGGCCGGCCGCAGTGGCACCCAGGACGACATCGTCTACGCGCACATTTTCGAGGCCATCCTGGAGCAGCGCCTGGCGCCGGGCACCAAGTTGAGCGAGGAAGCCCTGGGCGAGATCTTCGGCGTCAGCCGTACCATCATCCGCCGCGCCCTGTCGCGTCTGGCCCACGAAAGCGTGGTGCTGCTACGGCCCAACCGCGGCGCAGTGGTGGCCAGCCCCACGGTGGAAGAGGCGCGCCAGGTGTTTTTCTCGCGGCGTATGGTGGAACGGGCCATCACTGAACTGGCGGTGCAGCACGCCACCGCCGAACAACTGGCCGAGCTGCGCCACATGGTGCGAGAAGAGCGCGACAGCTTTTCCCGGGGTGATCGCGGCGCAGGTATTCGCCTCTCCGGCGAATTCCACCTCAAGCTGGCCGAGGCTGCAGGCAATGCGCCGTTGGTGAGTTTCCAGCGCAGCCTGGTATCGCAAACCTCGTTGATCATCGCTCAGTACGAAAGCGGCAACCGTTCGCACTGTTCGTACGATGAGCACATGCAGCTGATCGATGCCATCGAGGCGCGCGATGCGGCCCAGGCGGTGAGCCTGATGATGCACCACATGGATCACATCGACAGCAAGCTGAACCTGGACGAAGAAAGCGCCTCGGACGACCTGCATGCGGTGTTCTCCCATTTGCTGAAGAAACCCAAGGTGGCAGCCAAAGGCTGACACCTTGCGGGTGCGTCAGGCATCGCGTTGATGCACGCAGCGCCCTGCTGCGTAGGTCTCGCGAATGGTGCGGTCATCGCCCAGGGTGGTGAGCACGAACAATGTTTCCTCGATGCTCTTGGACTGCTGGATCCGGTAGTCCAGCAGTGGCGTGGCCTTGTAGTCCAGCACCACGAAGTCCGCGTCGTTACCCGGGCGCAGGCTGCCGATCCGGTCGTCCAGGCGCAGCGCACGGGCACCGCCCAGGGTGGCCAGGTACAGGGATTTGTACGGGTGCAGGCGCGCGCCCTGCAGCTGCATCACCTTGTAGGCTTCATTCAGGGTGTTGAGCAGGGAGAAACTGGTGCCGGCACCCACGTCGGTACCCAGGCCCACATTGACCTTGAAGCGCTCGGCCTGGGGCAGGTTGAACAGGCCGCTGCCCAGGAACAGGTTGGAGGTGGGGCAGAACGCCACTGCCGAACCGGTGTCTGCCAGGCGCTGGCATTCTTCGTCGCACAGGTGCACGCCATGGGCAAAGACCGAGCGCTCGCCCAGCAGCTCGAAGTGGTCGTACACATCCAGGTAGCCTTTCTGTTCCGGGAACAGCGATTTTACCCAGTCGATTTCCTTCAGGTTTTCCGACAGGTGCGTGTGCAGGTACACCCCAGGGTGCTCCTTGAGCAACCGCCCGGCCATGGCCAGTTGCTCGGGCGTGCTGGTCGGCGCGAAACGGGGGGTAACGGCATAGTGCAGGCGGCCCTTGCCGTGCCAGCGCTCGATCAGGGCCTTGCTCTGGGCATAACCTGACTCGGCGGTGTCGGTAAGGTAGTCCGGTGCGTTGCGGTCCATCATCACTTTGCCGGCAATCAGGCGCAGGTCCAGGCGTTCTGCTTCTTCGAACAGGGCGTTGACCGATTCAGGGTGCACGCTGCCGAACACCAGCGCGGTGGTGGTGCCGTTACGCAGCAGCTCCTTCAGGAAGATTTTCGCGACGTTATCGGCGTGGCCCTTGTCGGCGAACTGCTTTTCACAGGGGAAGGTGTAGGTGTTCAGCCAGTCCAGCAGCTGCTCGCCGTAGGAGCCGATCATGCCGGTCTGCGGGAAGTGGATATGGGTGTCGATGAAGCCCGGGGTGATCAACGCGTCCGGGTAGTGCTCCACCGGCATGTCGGCCGGCAGGGTCGGCAGCAGGTCGGCAGCGTGGCCCACGGCGCTGATGCGCCCCTGGTCGACCACCAGCAGGCCATCTTCGAAGTACGCGTGGGAGGCCTCCAGGCCGACCTCGGCGGGGTCGGCGATGCTGTGCAGGATGGCGGCACGGTAGGCTTTGCGGGTAACGGTCATATCACACTCGTCAAATAGCTTGGCTGCGCCGGGAGGGCGGCAGCAACTGGGCAATGGGGCCGGCATTGGCGGCAGCGTCGTGCTGGCCGAAGCGGGCGTTGTAGGTGGCGATGATTTCGCCGGCGATGGACACGGCAATCTCGATCGGCAGCTTGCCTTTGACCTCGGCCAGGCCCATGGGGCAGCGCATGCGCGCGATCACCGCAGGGTCATGGCCGCGCTCGCGCAGGCGATGCTCGAACTTCACACGCTTGGTTTTCGAGCCGATCAGGCCGAACCAGGTGAAGTCGTTACGCTTGAGGATGGCGGCGGTCAGTTCGAGGTCAAGCGGGTGGTTGTGGGTCATGACGATGCAGTAGCTGCCCGGCGGCAGGTGCTGCACTTCGTCTACCGGCTCTTCACTCACAACCTGGGTAACCCCGTCGGGGATGAAGGCCGGAAACTCCTGCGCGCGCGAATCGATCCAGCGCACCCGGCAGGGCAGGGCAGCCAGCAAGGGTACCAGAGCGCGGCCCACATGGCCCGCGCCGAACACGGCGATGTGCGCCTGCACCGTGGCCATGGGTTCGAACAGCAACACGGTGACGCCACCGCAGCACTGGCCCAGGCTGGCGCCCAGGCTGAAGCGCTCCAGGTGTGGCGAGGTGCGCTGCTCGTCGAGCATCTGCCGGGCGATGTGCAGGGCCTTGTATTCCAGGTGGCCGCCACCGATGGTGTCGAACAGCCCGGTGGCACTGACCACCATCTTCGAGCCGGCATTGCGCGGGGTGGAGCCGCGCTCCTCGATGATGGTCACCAGCACGCAGGCCTCGCCACGGGCCTGGTGGTCGGCAAGGGCATTGATCCATTGATGCATGATGCAGCCCTCAGTGGTTCACAGTGTCCAGTTCGAGCACCGCCGGTTGCACGGCAGCCCCCGCCTTGCGCATCTGTTCACAGCCCCACAACACCCGCTCCGGCGTCGCCGGTGCATCCACCTGTGGCTGTACCCGGTAATCGGCAATGCTGGCCACGGCATCCTTGATCGCACACCAGGCAGCGATGCCGAGCATGAAGGGGGGCTCACCCACGGCCTTGGAATGGAACACCGTGTCCTCCGGGTTCTTGCGGTTTTCCACCAGCTTCACCCGCAGGTCCAGCGGCATGTCGGCCACGGCCGGGATCTTGTAGCTGGCCGGGCCATTGGTCATCAGCTTGCCTTTGCTGTTCCACACCAGTTCCTCGGTGGTCAGCCAGCCCATGCCCTGGATGAAGCCGCCTTCCACCTGGCCGATGTCGATGGCCGGGTTCAGCGAGTCCCCTACGTCGTGGAGAATGTCGGCGCGCAACATGCGGTACTCGCCGGTCAGGGTGTCGATCACCACTTCCACGCAGGCGGCGCCAAACGCGTAGTAGTAGAAGGGCCGGCCACGTGCCTGGCTGCGGTCATAAAAAATCTTCGGCGTGCGGTAAAAGCCCGTGGTGGACAGCGACACCTGGCCGAAATACGCCTGTTGTACCAGCTGTTCGAAGCTCACGAGCTGTTCGCGCACGCGTACGTGGCCATTGCGAAACTCCACGTCTTCCTCGGTGACCTGGTAATGGCGGGCGGCGAATTCGGTCAGCCGTTTTTTCAGAATTTCTGCTGCGTTCTGCGCCGCCTTGCCGTTCAGGTCGGCCCCGCTGGAGGCTGCCGTTGGCGAGGTGTTGGGCACCTTGTCCGTATTGGTGGCGGTGATCTGTATGCGGCTGATATCCACCTGGAACACCTGCGCGACCACTTGCGCCACCTTGGTGTTCAGCCCCTGGCCCATTTCGGTGCCGCCGTGGTTCAGGTGGATGCTGCCGTCGGTATAGATGTGGATCAGCGCCCCGGCCTGGTTGAGGAACGTGGCGGTGAACGAGATACCGAATTTGACCGGGGTCAGCGCCAGGCCCTTTTTCAGTACCGGGCTGGCAGCGTTGAAGCGGCGGATGGCCTCGCGGCGTTCGGCGTAATCGCAGCTGGCTTCCAGCTCGGCCGTCATCTCCTCGAGCATGTTGTGCTCGACCGTCTGGTAGTAATGGGTGACGTTGCGCTCGGTCTTGCCGTAGTAGTTGGCCTTGCGCACGCTCAGCGGGTCGAGCCCCAGGTACCGGGCGATGTGGTCCATGACCTGTTCGATGGCCACCATCCCCTGCGGCCCGCCGAAACCACGGTAGGCCGTGTTGGAGGCGGTGTTGGTCTTGCAGCGGTGCCCGTGCACGGTGGCATCGCCCAGGTAGTAGGCGTTGTCGGAGTGGAACATGGCGCGGTCCACGATCGAGCCGGACAGGTCGGGCGAGTAGCCGCAGTTGCCGGCCAGGTCGAGGTTGATGCCGTGCAGCCGGCCAGTGGCGTCGAAGCCTACGTCGTATTCCACGTAGAACGGGTGGCGCTTGCCGGTCATGGTCATGTCTTCGATCCGTGGCAGGCGCATCTTGGTGGGCTGGCCGGTCAGGCGGGCAATGACGGCGCACAGGCAGGCGGGGCTGGCGGCCTGGGTTTCCTTGCCGCCGAAGCCGCCGCCCATGCGGCGCATGTCCAGCACCACTTTGTGCATGGGCACGTCCAGCACTTCGGCCACCAGCTTCTGCACCTCGGTAGGGTTCTGGGTGGAGCAATAGACGATCATGCCGCCGTCTTCGCTGGGCATTACCGATGAGATCTGCGTTTCGAGGTAGAAGTGCTCCTGGCCGCCGATGTGCAGGGTGCCTTGCAGCCGGTGCGGGGCACTGGCCAGTGCCGCTGCGCTGTCGCCGCGCTGGTGGGTGTGGCTGTCGAGCACAAAATGCTTGTTGCGCAGTGCCTGTACCACGTCCAGCACCGGCTCCAGGTCTTCGTACTCGACGATGGCGGCCAGGGCCGCGCGGCGCGCAGTGTCCAGGTCGCGCGCGGCCACCGCCAATACCGGCTGGCCGAAGAACTCGACCTTGTCGATGGCCAGCAGCGGGTCACCTGCCACCACTGGGCCGATGTCCTTGAGGCCTGGGATGTCTTCATGGGTGATGGCGATGCGTACACCTTCGAAGGCATAGCACGGCGTGGTGTCTATTCGCACGATGCGGGCGTGGGCCCGGTCGGCGGTACGGGCGTAGACATGCAACTGGTTGGGAAACTCCAGGCGGTCGTCGATGTAAACCGCCTCGCCGGCCACGTGCTTGTCGGCGCTATCGTGCTTGACGCTGCGCCCCACACCGGTGGTGAGGTCCTGGCTGAACAGCTCGGCCATCTCGGCCTGGCTCTTGGCGATCTGATGGTTAGACATAAGCGGTCACCCGGGTTTCGATGTGCGGCGATTGCTGTTCGATGAAGTATTTGCGCAACAGGTTTTGAGCGGCGAGCAAGCGGTATTGCTGGCTGGCGCGGAAGTCGCTGAGTGGCGTGAAGTCCTCGGCCAGGGCCTGGCAGGCCCGCTCCACAGTGGCCTGGTTCCAGGCAGCGCCGCATAGGGCGGCCTCGCAGGCACGGGCGCGCTTGGGGATGGCCGCCATGCCGCCGAACGCGGCCCGGGCTTCACGCACCACGCTGTTTTCGATACGCAGGTTGAAGGCCGCGCACACCGCCGAGATATCGTCGTCCAGGCGCTTGGAAACCTTGTAGGCGCGGAATGCCCACTCACGGTTGGCCCGCGGCACCAGGATCTTCTCGATGAACTCGCTTTCCTCCCGTGCGGTGACGCGGTAGTCGATGAAGTACTGCTCCAGTGGCAAGGCCCGCTGGCGCTCGCCCTGGCGCAGCACAACCTGCGCATCGAGGGCGATCAGCAAGGGTGGGGAATCGCCGATGGGCGAGGCATTGCCGATGTTGCCGCCCAGCGTGCCCTGGTTGCGGATCTGCAGCGAGGCGAACCGATGCAGCAGGGCACCGAAGTCCGGGTAATCGTCATGCAGGGCGCCATAGCAGTCGGTCAGGCTCGCGGCTGCGCCGATCTCGAGGTGGGTGGCGGTTTTCTCGATGCGCTTGAGTTCGGCCACGTGGCCCACGTAGATCATCACCGGCAACGTCTTGTGAAACTGCGTGACTTCCAGCGCCAGGTCGGTGCCGCCAGCCAGCAGGCGTGCCTCAGGGTGCGAGCTGTACAGGTCGGCCAGGTCGGCCACGGTGAGTGGCACCAGGCAGCGCTTGTCGCCGCTGTTCAACTCCCCGGTCTGGGTGGGGGCAATGGCCTTGAGGCGGGCGATGGTGTGGGCCTGCTGCTCATCGAACTGGTCGCGGCACGGTTGGCTGCAGCTCGCCTGGGCGGCATCGAGGATGGGCCGATAGCCGGTGCAGCGGCACAGGTTACCGGCCAGGGCTTCCTGGGCACGCTGCAGGTCGGGGCCGTCGCTGTTTTTTTGCAGCGCGAACAGCGACATCACAAAGCCTGGGGTGCAGAAGCCGCACTGCGAGCCGTGGCAGTCGGCCATGGCCTGCTGCACGCTGTGCAACTGGCCCTGGTGCTTGAGGTCTTCGACGCTGATCAGTTGCTTGCCATGCAGGCTGGAAACGAACGTAAGGCAGGCGTTGAGGCTGCGGTAGCGCAAGCTGTCGGTGCCACCGGGGCCGGTGGTGAGTTCGCCGACGACCACGGTGCAGGCGCCGCAGTCGCCACTGGCGCAGCCTTCCTTGGTACCGGTCTTGCCCAGCGGGCCGCGCAGGTATTCAAGCACGGTCATGTTCGGGTCCAGGGCGTGCTCGCTGCGCAGCACCTGGTTGACGAGAAACTGGATCACGGGGTGACCTCGCAGAGGATTTTATTGTTGTTGGGCCGACTCTAAGCAACACCCGTGTTTCGGGTCAATAATTTTCTGACTCAAAGGTCAGGAAATGATGCGCGGTCAGGCCCAAGCGGGTGCTTCGTGCTTGTTACAAGCATAGATCGCGCCGAGCTGGCAGCTGTCCCATCGGTCAAATAAACCCGGTGCCCCCTCTGCGCTACGCGTATGCAATTACGCTACACTTCGCCCCTTGTGCCCAGTTCAATGATTTTGAAGGAAAACCATGACGTTCAAGGCCCCGGACAGCCTCTCCGAGCAGATTGCCGACTACCTGGCCGAGCGCATCATTCGCGGCGAGCTGGCGCCAGGCGAGCGCATTCAAGAGCTGAAGGTTACCCAGGCCCTCAACGTCAGCCGCGGTTCGGTGCGCGAGGCGCTGCTGATCCTCGAACGCCGCCATCTGATCGCCATTCTGCCGCGCCGCGGGGCCCATGTGACCGAGCTGGACGAGCGCAGCGTGCGCAGCCTGTGTGCGCTGATGAGCGAGTTCTATATTCTGCTGGGCAACGCCGTTGCACAAAAATGGCGCCTGGAGGCCGACTTGCGCCCCTTTCTGGCCATCCAGCAGCGCTTGCAGCTGGCTCATGAGCAGCGGGACATCGAAGCGTTCGTGGCCGAGAGCTTTGCGGTGATGCGCGCCGCTTACCCCTTCGCCGACAACCCCTTCCTGCAGGAAACGGTCGAAAACCTGCAGCCTGCCATGAGCCGCGCCTACTACCTGTCGCTGGACCAGC
Source organism: Pseudomonas sp. S32 (assembly GCF_016648095.1). Lineage (NCBI taxonomy): Bacteria > Pseudomonadati > Pseudomonadota > Gammaproteobacteria > Pseudomonadales > Pseudomonadaceae > Pseudomonas > Pseudomonas sp. S32. Next base: position 82,355 of record NZ_JACVVF010000014.1, on the reverse strand, counting down.
GCCAGGCCAGTATGAACGATTACCTGGACCTGTTCGCCCGCCTGCTCGACGCCGTGGTCGTGCGTGACCTGCCGCGCATTCGCGAGGTGCTAACCGCCTACGGCCAGCGCAGTTGCGAGCTGGTGCTGGCGGCGCTGGGCCGAGGCTGACCGATGCGCCTGACGTGCATTCGGCTGGCGGGGTTCAAGTCGTTCGTCGACCCGACCACGGTGAATTTCCCCAGCAACATGGCCGCAGTGGTGGGCCCCAATGGCTGTGGCAAGTCCAACATCATTGACGCGGTGCGCTGGGTGATGGGCGAGAGCTCGGCCAAGAACTTGCGCGGCGAGTCGATGACCGATGTCATCTTCAACGGCTCCAGCGGCCGCAAGCCGGTCAGCCAGGCCAGCATCGAACTGGTGTTCGACAACAGCGAAACCACCCTGGTGGGCGAATATGCCGCCTATGCGGAAATCTCGATCCGCCGCAAGGTCACCCGCGACGGGCAGAACAGCTATTACCTGAACGGCACCAAGTGCAGGCGCCGGGACATCACCGACATCTTCCTGGGCACAGGCCTGGGCCCACGCAGCTACTCGATCATCGAGCAGGGCATGATCTCCAAGCTGATCGAGGCCAAGCCCGAGGAACTGCGCAACTTCATCGAAGAAGCGGCCGGTATTTCCAAGTACAAGGAGCGCCGCCGCGAAACCGAGAACCGCATCCGCCGCACCCAGGAAAACCTCGCCCGCCTGACCGACCTGCGCGAAGAGCTGGAGCGCCAGCTGGAGCGCCTGCAGCGCCAGGCCCAGGCAGCAGAGAAGTACCGTGAGTTCAAGGCCCAGGAGCGGCAGTTGAAGGCACGGTTGTCGGCGTTGCGCTGGCGCGACCTGGACGAGCGGGTGCGCCAGCGCCAGGCGGTGATCGGCGACCAGGATGTGTCCCACGAGGCGTTGGTGGCCGAGCAACGCAATGCTGACGCCAGCATCGAGCGGCTGCGCGATGGCCATCATGAATTGTCCGAGCGCTTCAATCAGGTGCAGGGCCGCTTCTATTCGGTGGCCGGCGACATTGCCCGGGTGGAGCAGAGCATTCAGCATGGCCAGCAGCGTCTGCGCCAGTTGCAGGACGACTTCAAGGAAGCCGAGCGTACGCGCCTGGAAACCGAGTCGCACCTGGGCCACGACCGCACCCTGCTCGCAACCCTGGGTGAAGAGCTGGCCATGCTCGAGCCTGAGCAGGACATGACGGTTGCCGCTGCCGAACTGTCGGCCGCAGCCCTGGAAGAAGCCGAGGCCGGCATGCAGGGTTGGCAGGAGCAATGGGACAGCTTCAACAGCCGTTCTGCCGAGCCGCGGCGCCAGGCCGAGGTGCAGCAGGCGCGCTTGCAGCAACTTGAAACCAGCCTGGAGCGCCTGGCAGACCGTCAGCGCAAGCTGGGCGAGGAGCGTGCGCAGTTGGGTGAAGACCCACAGGGCGCGGCCATGCTCGAATGGGCCGAACAAGTGGCCAGCAGTGAATTGCTGCTGGACGAACTGCAGCTCGACGAACAACAGCTGGTAGAACACCTGGAACGTGTGCGCGAGCAATTGCAGCAAGCGGGGCAGGCCCAGCAGCAGGCCCAGGGTGACCAGCAGCGCCTGGGCGGCCGCTTGGCGTCGCTGGAGGCGTTGCAGCAGGCCGCCCTTGAACCGGGCACCGGGGCTACCGAGTGGCTGCAGGCGCGCGGCCTGAGCAACCTCCCGCGCCTGGCCGAAAGCGTGCGGGTAGAGCCGGGCTGGGAGCTGGCTGTGGAAGCGGTGCTGGGCGCCGACTTGCAGGCTGTACTGGTGGAGGATTTCGACCAGTTGGACCTGGCCGGCCTTGAGCAAGGCGAACTGTGCCTGCTGGAGGCAGGGGGTGAGGCGGCGCCCATACCTGGGAGTTTACTGGCCAAAGTACAGGGGCACGCCGACCTGGCCCCCTGGCTTGCGCAGGTGCAACCGGTGGAGGACCTGGCCGAGGCGCTGAGGCGGCGGGCCACGCTGGCGCCGGGCCAGAGCCTGGTGAGCCGTGACGGCTATTGGGTAGGGCGGCGCTTCTTGCGGGTCCGGCGCGGTGGCAGCGGCGAAGGCGGGGTGCTGGCCCGCGGGCAAGAAATCGAGCAATTGCAACAACAGCAGCTGCTGCAGGCGGACGCCTTGCAGCAGCTTGAGCAGCAGGCCCAGGCCCTGCGCGAACAGCAGCAGGCGCTGGAGGCGCAGCGCGAGCAACTGCGCCGCCGCGCCCAGGAAGAGAATCGCCTGCTCGGTGAGCTCAAGGCCAGCCTGTCGGCAGGGCGCGCCCGCGCCGAACAGGTGGAACTGCGGCGTCGCCGGTTGCAGGAAGAGCTGGCCGAGCTGGAAGAGCAACGCACCCTTGAGCACGAACAGTTGGGCGAGTCCCGGCTGCTGCTGGAGGAGGCCCTGGAGCTGATGGCACAGGACACCGAGCAGCGCGAGCAGTTGATGGCGTCGCGTGACCGGCTGCGTGAGGGCCTGGACCGGCTGCGCCAGGACGCGCGCCAGCACAAGGACCACGCCCACCAGCTGGCCGTGCGCCTGGGCTCGCTGCGGGCCCAGCATGACTCCACCCGTCAGGCCCTGGAGCGCCTGGAGCTGCAGGCGGCACGCCTGAGTGAGCGGCAGGAGCAATTGAGCCTGAACCTGGAGGAGGGTGAAGCACCCCTCGAAGAACTGCGCCTCAAGCTCGAAGAACTGCTGGAACGGCGCATGGGGGTCGACGAGGAAATGCGCCAGGCCCGCCTGCACATGGATGAGGCCGACCGCGAACTGCGCGATGCCGAAAAACGCCGCACCCAGGCCGAGCAACAGGCCCAGTTGCTGCGCGGCCAGCTTGAACAGCTGCGCCTGGAATGCCAGGGCCTGGATGTACGCCGCAACACGTTGCAGGAGCAGCTGCTCGCCGACGGTTATGACCTGCAAGGCGTGCTGGCTACGCTTGAACCAGAAGCCACCGAGCCGGGCACCGAGCAGGCATTGGAGCAACTGGACGCGCGCATCCAGCGCCTGGGCGCCATCAACCTGGCGGCCATCGAAGAATACGAGCAGCAGTCTGAGCGCAAGCGCTACCTCGACGCCCAGGATGCCGACCTGGTGGAAGCGCTGGAAACCCTGGAAAACGTCATCCGCAAGATCGACAAGGAGACCCGCAACCGCTTCAAGGATACCTTCGATCAGATAAATGCCGGATTACAGGCACTTTTCCCAAAAGTTTTCGGTGGTGGCAGCGCTTATCTGGAACTGACGGGCGAAGATTTACTCGATACAGGGGTGACGATCATGGCGCGCCCCCCGGGCAAGAAGAACAGCACCATCCATTTGCTGTCCGGCGGCGAGAAGGCACTGACGGCACTGGCGCTGGTTTTCGCCATTTTCAAGTTGAACCCGGCACCGTTCTGCATGCTCGACGAAGTCGACGCACCGCTGGACGATGCCAACGTCGGGCGGTATGCCCGGCTGGTGAAGGAGATGAGTGAAAGCGTGCAGTTCATCTACATCACCCACAACAAGATCGCCATGGAAATGGCCGATCAGCTGATGGGGGTGACCATGCATGAACCGGGTTGTTCACGTCTTGTTGCAGTTGATGTGGAGGCGGCCATGGCCATGGTCGACGGGTGATACGCAGCCCTGAGGGCGAATTGTGCGGTGAAATACCCCTGTCATGTGTGACAGACGGTGTAAAGTTGTCTTTGGTCGTGCTAGCTTAATGTCACTCGTTTTTTGCGTGGGTAAAACGCCTGTCAGAACATAGAGTTGGCGCCACGTGTTAAAGGCCTTTGAAGCCTTTGTTTTCAAGCATATTTTTATTAGAGGCACGGGATTACATGGAAATCGGTCTGCGCGAGTGGCTGATCGTCATCGGCATCATTGTCATTGCCGGTATTCTTTTCGACGGCTGGCGCCGCATGCGCGGCGGCAAGGGCAAGTTGAAATTCCGTCTGGACCGCAGTTACTCCAATGTGGCGGACGATGAGGGTGGCAGCGCCGAGGTGCTCGGCCCTTCCCGCGTGCTGGATAACCACAAGGAGCCTGAGCTGGACGAAAGCGACTTGCCGTCGCTCAGCGCGTCGGGCCGCGACCGCGAACGCGAAGTGAAGCCGGTCAAAGCCAGCAAGCGTCCCAAGCGTGCCGCAGCGGCGGCAGATGCCCCGCGTGGCGACCTGGGCCTTGCCGCCGAACCCCGCGAAGCGGACCTGTTTGCCGACAGCGATGACGACTTCGCCGCGGACAATACCCGCAACACGTCCACCGCGCCTGCCAACACCAGCGTGAAGGAGCTGCCGCCTGCCGAAGAGGTGCTGGTGATCAGCGTTATCTCCCGCGACGACGGCGGCTTCAAAGGCCCGGCATTGTTGCAGAACATTCTGGAAAGCGGCCTGCGCTTTGGCGAAATGGACATCTTCCACCGCCACGAAAGCATGGCCGGTCACGGTGAAGTGCTGTTCTCCATGGCCAACGCCGTGAAGCCAGGCGTGTTCGACCTGGATGACATCGACCACTTCAGCACCCGTGCCGTCAGCTTCTTCCTGGGGCTGCCAGGCCCTCGTCACCCGAAGCAGGCCTTCGACGTGATGGTGGCCGCAGCACGCAAGCTGGCCCACGAACTCAACGGCGAGCTCAAGGACGACCAGCGCAGTGTGCTGACCGCCCAGACCATCGAGCACTACCGCCAGCGCATTGTCGAGTTCGAGCGCCGGGCGCTGACCCAGAAGCGCTGATGTGCCCAAGTGGATAGGTCTGGCCAAGCCCTGTCCACCCTGTTTCAAGTGCAAGAGCAGCCCAGTGCTGCTCTTTTGCTTTGCAAGAGATCCTGAAAATGACCGCCGAAACCCGTATCCACGAACTGCGTGCCGAGCTCGACCAGCACAACTACCGCTATTACGTGCTCGACGAGCCCAGCGTTCCCGATGCCGAATACGACCGCCTGTTCAACGAGCTCAAGGCGCTTGAGGCCGATAACCCGCACCTGGTCACCCCCGACTCGCCTACCCAGCGCGTCGGTGGGGCGGCACTGGCTGCATTCAGCCAGGTGCGTCACGAAGTGCCCATGCTCAGCCTGGGCAACGCTTTCGAAGAGGCTGACCTGCGTGAATTCGGGCGCCGCGTGGTGGAGGGCCTCGACCTGCCCGGTGCGGTGGATTACAGCTGCGAACCGAAGCTGGACGGCCTGGCAGTCAGCCTGCTTTACCGGGATGGTCACCTGGTGCAGGGCGCAACCCGGGGCGATGGCACTACCGGCGAGGATATCAGCGCCAACGTGCGCACCGTGCGCAACATTCCCCTCAAGCTGCAGGGCCAAGGCTGGCCAGCCGTGCTTGAGGTGCGTGGCGAGGTGTTCATGAGCAAGGCCGGCTTCGACCGGCTGAATGCGACCCAGGCCGAGGCCGGGGGCAAGACTTTCGCCAACCCGCGCAACGCCGCTGCTGGCAGCCTGCGCCAACTGGATTCGAAAATCACTGCCAGCCGGCCCCTGGAGTTCTGCTGCTATGGCGTTGGCCAGGTGGCTGCACCCATCGCCGACAGCCATATCGGCACGCTTGAGCAGCTCAAGGCCTGGGGCCTGCCCATCAGCCGCGAGTTGCGCCATGCAGCAGGCATCGAGCAGTGCCTTGAGTACTACCGCGACATTGGTGAGCGGCGCAATAGCCTGCCCTATGAAATCGACGGCGTGGTGTTCAAGGTCAACAGCTTGGCCAGCCAGCGCGAGCTGGGGTTCCGCGCGCGTGAGCCGCGCTGGGCCATCGCCCACAAGTTCCCCGCCATGGAGGAGCTCACCGAGGTGCTGGACGTCGAGTTCCAGGTGGGGCGTACGGGGGCGGTGACGCCGGTGGCGCGCCTGAAACCGGTGAAGGTGGCTGGTGTGACGGTGTCCAACGCCACCCTGCATAACATGGACGAGATCGCCCGCCTGGGCTTGCGCATCGGCGATACCGTCATCATCCGGCGTGCCGGGGACGTGATCCCTCAGGTGATGCAGGTGGTGCTGGAGCGCCGCCCCGAGCACGCCCGCCCGGTGCAGGTGCCCAGCCAGTGCCCGGTGTGTGGGTCGCAGGTGGAGCGCACCCAGTTGGTCAAGCGCAGCAAGGGCAAGGAAACCACCAGCGAAGGTGCGGTGTACCGCTGTGTCGGCCGCCTGGCCTGCGGTGCCCAGCTCAAGCAGGCGATTATCCATTACGTTTCGCGCCGCGCCATGGACATAGACGGCCTGGGCGAGAAGAGCGTCGAGCAGCTGGTGGACGAAGGCCTGATCGCCTCGCCTGCAGACCTGTACAAGCTGGAGTTCGACCAGGTGGTGGGCCTGGAAGGCTTTGCCGAAGTGTCCAGCAAAAAACTGCTGGATGCCATTGCAGCCAGCAAGCAACCCACCCTGGCACGCTTCATCTACGCCCTTGGCATTCCGGATGTGGGCGAGGAAACCGCCAAGGTGCTGGCCCGTTCGCTGGGCAGCCTGGCGCGCGTGCAGCAAGCCTTGCCGCAGGTGCTTACCTACCTGCCTGATATCGGCCTGGAGGTGGCGTATGAAATTCACAACTTCTTTGAAGACGAGCACAACCAGAAGGTTATCCAGCAACTTCTGGACAGTGGTATGCAATTGCAGGATGAAGGTGAGTTGGCTGCCGAGTTTGCCGCCAGCACCACACTTGCCGGCCTGATTGCCAAGCTGGACATTGCCTCCGTTGGCCCAACCGGGGCTGAAAAGCTGGTGGCCAAGCTCGATAGCCTGGACAAGATCATCGCCGCCGACGGTATCGACCTGCGCCAGGCGCTCAATACCAAACAGGCTGACGCTGTGCGTGAGTTTTTCCGTGATGCTGCCAATCAGCAATTGGCCCGCGATATCGAAGCCCAGTTGCTGGCCTTCGGCATGCATTGGCACAGCGAGAAGAAAGTGGCAGAAGGCTTGCCGCTGGCCGGTCAAACCTGGGTGCTCACCGGTTCCCTCGAGCGCATGAGCCGGGACATTGCCAAGGACAAGCTGGAGAGCCTGGGGGCGAAGGTGGCAGGCTCCGTCTCTGGCAAGACCCACTGCGTGGTCGCAGGCCCCGGTGCAGGCTCCAAGCTGGCCAAGGCCAGCGAGTTGGGGCTCAAGGTGCTGGATGAAGATGCGTTCGTGGCGTTTTTGGCCGGGCACGGTATAACGGCCTGATAATCCCAAGCTGCCTCACTCCGCCCCCGTAGGAGCGAGCGCAGCTCGCGATGCGCCGCGCGGGCGGCGCTCGATCTCCCAGGCGCTGCACCTGGAAAGGCGAACACCCGCCAGCCCAACCGCATTCTGCCGGTGGAGGGTCCGGGGCAGAGATTGCATCAGGGCCGCCAGGTGTTCGCCGCAACATGATCTGCGCCTATGAGACCGAGCGCCGCGCGGGCGGCGCTCGATCTCCCAGGCGCTGCACCTATAAAGGCGAACACCCGCCAGCCCAACCGCATTCGTCGGTAAATCACCGTGAGGCCCCTAGAGTCATCTAGAAATTTCGGTTGTCCATGCTTGTACATACAAGTAAAGATGTGTTTGTATACCCGCCATGCCCCATCTGCCCGCGGACGACCGCAGAGGACCTTCCCGTGACCGACAACAACAAATACCGTGACGTTGAAATCCGTGCCCCCCGTGGCAACAAGCTCACCGCCAAGAGCTGGCTGACCGAAGCCCCGCTGCGCATGCTGATGAACAACCTGGACCCCCAAGTGGCAGAAAACCCCAGGGAACTGGTGGTTTACGGCGGCATTGGCCGTGCTGCGCGCAACTGGGCCTGCTACGACAAGATCGTCGAAACCCTCACCCGCCTGGAAGACGACGAAACCTTGCTGGTGCAGTCGGGCAAGCCCGTGGGTGTGTTCAAGACCCACAGCAACGCGCCCCGCGTGCTGATCGCCAACTCCAACCTGGTCCCGCACTGGGCCAATTGGGAACACTTCAACGAGCTGGATGCCAAGGGCCTGGCCATGTACGGCCAGATGACCGCCGGCAGCTGGATCTACATTGGCAGCCAAGGCATCGTCCAAGGTACTTACGAAACCTTCGTCGAAGCAGGCCGCCAGCACTATGGCGGCAGCCTCAAAGGCAAATGGGTGCTTACCGCCGGCCTGGGCGGCATGGGCGGTGCTCAGCCCCTGGCCGCTACGCTGGCCGGCGCCTGCTCGCTGAACATCGAATGCCAGCAGAGCCGTATCGATTTCCGCCTCGAAACCCGCTATGTGGATGAACAGGCCATCGACCTGGACGACGCCCTGGCCCGTATCGCCCGCTATACCGCCGAGGGCAAGGCCATTTCCATCGCCCTGCATGGCAACGCGGCTGAAATTCTGCCCGAGCTGGTGAAGCGCGGCGTACGCCCGGACATGGTCACCGACCAGACCAGCGCCCACGACCCGCTCAACGGTTACCTGCCCGCAGGCTGGAGCTGGGAGCAATACCGTGACCGCGCCCAGACCGAGCCGGCTGCCGTGGTCAAGGCGGCCAAGCAGTCCATGGCCGTGCATGTGCAGGCCATGCTCGATTTCCAGAAGCAGGGCATTCCCACCTTCGACTACGGCAACAACATTCGCCAGATGGCCAAGGAAGAGGGCGTTGCCAATGCCTTCGACTTCCCAGGCTTCGTCCCGGCCTACATCCGCCCGCTGTTCTGCCGCGGCATCGGCCCGTTCCGTTGGGCCGCGCTGTCTGGCGATGCCCAGGACATCTACAAGACCGATGCCAAGGTCAAGGAACTGATCCCCGACGACGCCCACCTGCACCGCTGGCTGGACATGGCCCGCGAGCGCATCAGCTTCCAGGGCCTGCCAGCCCGCATCTGCTGGGTGGGCCTGGGCCTGCGCGCCAAGCTGGGCCTGGCGTTCAACGAAATGGTCCGCAGCGGCGAGTTGTCGGCGCCCATCGTGATTGGCCGCGATCACCTGGACTCCGGCTCGGTAGCCAGCCCCAACCGCGAAACCGAAGCCATGCGCGACGGTTCCGATGCCGTTTCCGACTGGCCGCTGCTCAACGCCCTGCTCAATACGGCCAGCGGTGCCACCTGGGTATCGCTGCACCACGGGGGCGGCGTTGGCATGGGCTTCTCCCAGCACTCCGGCATGGTCATCGTGTGCGACGGCACCGATGAAGCCGCCGCCCGCATCGCCCGGGTGCTGGCCAACGACCCTGGCACCGGCGTAATGCGCCATGCCGATGCTGGCTACGACATCGCCATCGACTGCGCCCGCGAGCAAGGTCTGGACCTGCCGATGATCACCGGCTGACCGCCACGCTTTGGCTCGCACCCTTCGCGGGTGATACTGAACAACAAGAAGGGGCACGCCGGCGCCGACAGACACGCCCGCCATGCCCCGCGACTGGAGTAGCAACGTGACCCAACTTACCCTCAAGCCCGGCGCCCTGACCCTTGCCCAGCTGCGCGCCATTCATGACGCGCCCGTACGCCTGCAGCTCGACCCAGGGGCTGCGGCCGGTATCGACGCAAGCGTGGCCTGTGTCGAACAGATCATTGCCGAAGACCGCACCGCCTATGGCATCAACACAGGTTTCGGCCTGCTGGCGTCCACCCGCATCGCCAGCCACGATCTGGAAAACCTGCAGCGCTCGCTGGTGCTGTCCCATGCCGCCGGGGTTGGCGCACCGCTGGACGATGCCCTGGTGCGGCTGATCATGGTGCTGAAGATCAACAGCCTCAGCCGCGGCTTCTCGGGTATTCGCCGCAAGGTGATCGATGCGCTGATCGCCCTGGTGAACGCCGAGGTGTACCCCCACATTCCGCTGAAGGGTTCGGTAGGTGCTTCCGGTGACCTGGCGCCATTGGCGCACATGTCGCTGGTGCTGCTGGGCGAGGGCAAGGCCCGTCACCACGGCCAGTGGTTACCCGCAACTGAAGCGCTGGCCGTTGCCGGCCTTGAGCCCCTGACCCTGGCGGCCAAAGAGGGCCTGGCCCTGCTGAACGGTACCCAGGCCTCCACCGCCTACGCCCTGCGGGGTCTGTTCCATGGCGAAGACCTGTATGCGGCTGGCATCGCCTGTGGTGCCCTGAGCGTCGAGGCTGCGCTGGGTTCGCGCTCGCCGTTCGATGCCCGTATCCATGAGGTGCGCGGCCAGCGCGGGCAGATCGATACGGCAGCCTGCTTCCGCGACCTGCTGGGCGAAGCCAGCGAGGTTTCGCTGTCGCACAAGAACTGCGACAAGGTCCAGGACCCTTACTCGCTGCGATGCCAACCGCAGGTCATGGGAGCCTGCCTTACCCAGTTGCGCCAGGCCGCCGAGGTGCTGGGTGTCGAGGCCAACGCCGTATCGGACAACCCGCTGGTGTTTGCCGCCGAAGGCGACGTGGTTTCCGGGGGTAATTTCCACGCCGAACCGGTAGCCATGGCCGCCGACAACCTGGCCCTGGCCATTGCCGAAATTGGCTCGCTCAGCGAACGCCGCATCTCGCTGATGATGGACAAGCACATGTCCCAGCTGCCGCCGTTCCTGGTGGAAAACGGCGGGGTCAACTCGGGCTTCATGATCGCCCAGGTGACCGCAGCGGCACTGGCCAGCGAAAACAAGGCGCTGTCGCACCCGCACAGTGTCGACAGCCTGCCGACGTCTGCCAACCAGGAAGACCACGTGTCCATGGCCCCGGCAGCCGGCAAGCGCCTGTGGGAGATGGCCGAAAACACCCGTGGGGTGCTGGCGATCGAGTGGCTGGGTGCGTGCCAGGGGCTGGACCTGCGCAAGGGCCTGAAGACCTCGGCCAAGCTGGAGCAGGCCCGCCAGGCGCTGCGCAGCGAAGTACCGCACTATGACCGTGACCGTTTCTTCGCGCCGGACATCGAAAAGGCTGTGGAACTGTTGGCCAAAGGCAGCCTGACCGGTTTGCTGCCGGCGGGGGTACTGCCCAGCCTGTAATGCCTGAGGGGCTGCGCAGCAGCCCCGTGCCCTCACGACCACAAAAACAATTCAAGGACGTGACATGCAACAAGCTCAAGGTCTCAAACGCGGGCTCAGTGCCCGCCACATCCGTTTCATGGCCTTAGGTTCCGCCATCGGTACCGGCCTGTTCTACGGCTCCGCTTCTGCCATCCAGATGGCCGGCCCTGCCGTGCTGCTGGCCTACCTGATCGGCGGCGCAGCGGTGTTCATGGTCATGCGCGCCCTGGGTGAAATGGCCGTGCACAACCCCGTGGCCGGTTCCTTCGGCCATTACGCCAGCACGTACCTGGGGCCCATGGCGGGCTTCATCCTCGGCTGGACCTACGCCTTCGAGATGGTCATCGTGGCCATCGCCGACGTGACCGCCTTCGGTATCTACATGGGCTTCTGGTTCCCGGAAGTAGCCCGCTGGATCTGGGTGCTGGGCATTGTCTTCCTGATCGGCGGCCTGAACCTGTGCAACGTCAAGGTCTTCGGCGAGATGGAGTTCTGGCTGTCGCTGCTCAAGGTCGGCGCCATTATCGCCATGATCCTGGCAGGCCTGGGCATCATGGCGTTCGGCTTCAGCCAGGTGGGTAGCGGCCATGCGGTTGGCCTCGGCAACCTGTTCGACCATGGCGGCTTCATGCCCAATGGCGTAGGGGGCCTGATCGCTTCTTTCGCGGTGGTGATGTTCGCGTTTGGCGGCATCGAGATCATCGGCGTGACCGCAGGCGAGGCCAAGGACCCGCAGCGGGTGATCCCCAAGGCGATCAACGCGGTGCCGCTGCGCATCCTGCTGTTCTACGTGCTCACCCTGTTCGTGCTGATGTGCCTGTACCCCTGGCCGCAAATCGGTAGCCAGGGCAGCCCCTTCGTGCAGATCTTCAGCAACCTGGGGATCGGCTCTGCAGCAGCGGTGCTGAACATCGTGGTGATCTCTGCGGCGGTGTCTGCCATCAACAGCGACATCTTCGGCGCGGGCCGCATGATGTATGGGCTGGCCCAGCAAGGCCATGCACCACGCGGGTTCAGCCACCTGTCCCGGCACGGCGTACCCTGGATGACCGTAATGGTGATGGGCGCTGCGCTGCTGATCGGCGTGCTGTTGAATTACCTGATCCCGGAAAACGTGTTCCTGCTGATTGCTTCCATCGCTACCTTCGCCACGGTGTGGGTCTGGCTGATGATCCTGGTGACCCAGGTTGCCATGCGCCGGCGCATGAGCCGTGAGCAGATGGCCAAGCTCAAGTTCCCGGTACCGTTCTGGCCCTACGGCCCGGCCATGGCGATCGCGTTCATGGTGTTCATCTTCGGTGTGCTTGGCTACTTCCCCGACACCCAGGCGGCATTGCTGGTCGGGCTGGTGTGGCTGGTGTTCCTGGTGGCGTCCTACCTGCTGTGGTGCAAGCCGCGCGCCGGGCAGGGCAGGCCGGTTGCGGAACGTGCCGAACTGCACCGTTAGCAAAGGAGACTGTACATGAGAACCCTCTGGCAGCACTGCCACGTGGCAACCATGGTCGACGGCCATTATTCGGCGGTCGAAGACGCAGCCATCGTCACCTGTGATGGGCTTGTGGAATGGGTGGGCCCCAAGGCCGAGCTGACCGCGCCCATGCCCGAGCGCACGGTGGACCTGGGCGGTGCCTGGGTGACGCCTGGGCTTATCGACTGCCATACCCATGCCGTGTTTGGCGGTAACCGCAGTGGCGAGTTCGAGCAGCGTCTGAAAGGCGTGAGTTACGCCGAAATTGCCGCCCAGGGCGGGGGTATCGCCAGTACGGTGCGTGCCACCCGGGCGGCCAGTGAAGAGGCGCTGTTCGCCAGCGCCCGTCAGCGGGTCGTGGCCCTGATGCGTGACGGCGTGACCACCCTGGAAGTGAAGTCCGGCTACGGCCTTGACCTTGCCAGCGAGCGCAAGATGCTGCGCGTGGCCAGGCGCCTGGGGCAGGCGTTGCCGCTGACCGTGCGCGCTACCTGCCTGGCCGCACACGCACTGCCGCCCGAGTACAGTGGCAGGCCTGATGATTACATCACGCACATCTGCGAGCACATGCTGCCGGCGTTGGCTGCCGAAGGCCTGGTGGATGCGGTGGACGCCTTCTGTGAACACCTGGCGTTCTCGCCCGCCCAGGTAGAGCGCGTGTTCATCGCGGCGCGCGAACTGGGCTTGCCGGTCAAGCTGCATGCCGAGCAACTCTCATCGTTGCACGGCTCCAGCCTGGCCGCCCGCTACCAGGCGCTGTCGGCCGATCACCTGGAGTTCATGACCGAAGAGGACGCCATCGCCATGGCGGCCGCCGGAACGGTCGCGGTGTTGCTACCCGGGGCGTTCTACTTTCTGCGGGAAACCCAGTTGCCGCCGATGGCTGCATTGCGCCGCCACGGTGTGAAGATGGCCCTGGCCACCGACCTGAACCCGGGTACTTCGCCCGGGTTGTCACTGCGCCTGATGCTGAACATGGGCTGCACCTGCTTTGGCCTCACACCTGAAGAGGCCCTGGCTGGTGTCACCGTGCACGCCGCCACCGCGCTGGGCCTTGGCCACAGCCATGGCACGTTGCAAGCGGGCAAGGTGGCCGACTTCGTGGCCTGGCACATCGAACGCCCCGCCGACCTGGCCTACTGGCTGGGCGGCGACCTGCCCAAGCGCATCGTGCGCAGCGGGCAAGAAATCACCCATTGAGCGAGGCCCCATGGAACAGGTACTGAGTTTTCACCAAGGCCGCCTGCCGCTGTTGATCAGCATGCCCCATGCCGGCCTGCGCTTGAGCAGCGCGGTGCGCGACGGGCTGGTCGATGCAGCGCAAGGCTTGCCGGACACCGACTGGCATATCCCCAGGCTGTACGGCTTTGCCCAGGAAATGGGCGCCAGTGTGCTGGCGGCGGAGTACTCACGCTTCGTTATCGACTTGAACCGCCCGCAGGATGACAAGCCGTTGTACGCCGGGGCTACCACTGGCCTGTTCCCCGCGACGCTGTTCGACGGCCAGCCCCTGTTCAAGGACGGGCTGGCACCTACCGCCGAGCAACGCCAACAGTACCTGGAGCAGGTCTGGCAGGCGTACCACGGCACATTGCAGCGCGAGCTTGAGCGCCTGCGCGCGCAGTTTGGCTACGCCCTGCTGTGGGATGCCCACTCGATCCGCTCATGCATCCCCCACCTGTTCGATGGCACGCTGCCGGATTTCAACCTCGGCACCTTCAATGGCGCCAGTTGCGATGCCGCCCTTGCGCAACAGCTGGAAGCGGTGTGTGCACAAGCCCAAGGCTACAGCCATGTGCTCAATGGCCGCTTCAAGGGCGGGCACATCACCCGTCATTATGGTGACCCGGCCGGGCATATCCATGCGGTACAGCTGGAGCTTGCGCAAAGCACCTACATGCAGGAGCACGCGCCTTTCGACTACCGCGAAGACCTGGCCCAGCCCACCCAACACGTGCTGCGTGACCTGCTGCAGGCCATGCTGGACTGGGGCCGTGCGCGGTACGGGTGTTAGCCGCGCCGCGCTTTCTAGGCTGCCCCACAAAAATTGGATAGGTGTCCAACTTTTGTGGGGCAGCCCAGTATGGCACCGGCTTCGCCGGTGTTCGCGGCTGAAGCCGCTCCCACACAGGTCCCTGCTAAATCAATATGTCATGTGCAGGTCCGTGAGCGCTTGCGATGAGTTGCGGTGCGTTACGTCTGATTGACCTGCGCAATCGTCAGGTCCCGCAGCAGTTCCAGCTCCTCTTGTACCGCGGCGGCCTGCAAGGCACCTTGCAGGTCCAGTTCCTGGGCCAGGGGATAGTCCAGGCTAGCCAGCGCCAGTACACGCTCGCGCAAGTGCGCCTGGATCTCGGCAAAGCGCTCGGCGTATTCGCCCCGCAGCCGTGTCGTCCAGTCATCGTTGGCCATCAGGTAGTCGATCAGCGGCTGGCCCCGTTCGCTGCGCCGTACTGCTTCCATCACTTCGGAAAGCTCGTCAGGGGCCAGGTTGGCCGCACTGCGAAAACGCATGCTGTCGGCGATCGGCAGGTCCAGTTCCCGTGCCAGCTCCCGGCGGTAGGCCAGGCGCACCGAGACCAGGTCACCCTGCCTGGAACGCTGGCTGGCCAGGCGTTCGAGCTGTTCGATACGGAACAGCTGCAGCAGGCGCTGGCGCATGGCCTGTAGCGTGTCGCCTGCCTCGATCAGCAGGCGTTGCCCCATTAGGTACAGCTCGATGTTGTTGAATTCCTGCAGCGCCCCGTCGTGGCACGTCTGTGCGCCGCTTTCAGGGTCGGGCAGGGCCGCTTCGGCAATCGCCTCCATCACCGGGCGTTCGCGTTCGTTGCCGGCCGCAAGCACCAGCATCATCCGCACCCGCTCGCAAAAACTGCCACGGGTACCCGGTGCTACATACGGTGCCGCGTTGCGCAAGCGGCCCACCAGGCGCAGCAGGGGGCTCCCGCCCAGGGTTTGCCAGCTGTCCTGCAGTGCTGTGTTCTGCGCTTCGCTGCCCAGCAGCCAGTCTTCCAGCCGGGGCATGTCGTCGCCCATCAGCGGGAAGTGCGGGTGGTCGAGTGAGCCTTCGCTGGAACTGTCCACCAGCATCAGGTTTTCCGGAATGTCCAGGGCGAAGGAGTAGCTGTGCTGGCTGTCCGAGAAGGTGCGCACGCGCAGGATGGTTTCCAGGGGCAGTGGGTTGTCGAACAGCGCAATGGAGGAAATCGGCATGGGGTTGTTCAGGTTCGAGAGAATGTGCTCGGGCAACTCAGCGATGTTGTTGTTGCTCAGGTCCAGCAGCTCCAGCGGCAGCAGGCTGTCGCACCAGTTTGGCCAGCCCTGCAGGTTCATGTTGGCCAGGGTCAGCGATTGCAGGTTGTGAGCCAGCCGGGTGGGCACCTGGGCGATGGCTGCCGAGCGGTTGCCGGACAGATCGAGCGATGTCAGGTGCTCCAGGCGGGCAAGGGTTTCCAGCATGGTCTGGTCAACCTCCAGCCCCATGTTGCGGAACTCCAGGTGGGTGAGATGGGGCAGGCGTACCAAGGTAGATGCCAGTGCCCCCGTGGCTTCCTGATGGCTGTCGATTGTGAGGCGCGTGATGTTGGGGAACCGGCTCAGCAGTTCATCGAGCTGCGCCGCGGACCCCTGCAGCCGCGTCAGGCTCAGTGCCCGTACCCGCTCGCCGAAGAACGGCGGCAGGCGCCGCGGAAAGTTGGCGATGGCGACGTCTTCCAATTGCAGGCGCAGGTAATGCTGCCCTTGTTCCTGCTGCTCCCAGAACTGCGTGACAGCTGCCTGTATGCGCTGCCTGTCTTCCAGGGCCGCCTGGGTCAGTGGGTTGCTGGAGCTGGAGGCCTGGGCCCAGCCGTCGATGGCGTCACGCATCAGTTGCCGCTCTTCGCGCAGGCGTGCCAGGCGTTCGGCCAGCGTCGCCGGTTGGTCGGTGCTGATGCCGGAGGCGTCCATACGCTCGTTCAGCAGCAAGCGCTGCAAATGGGTTTCGTTGATGGCGTTGCCTTGCAGCGAAATCACCGGCGGGCTGGTCAGGGCCTCTGCCTCGTTGAGCAGAAACGCAGGCAGTGCCCTGAGGTTATTGTCGCGCAGTGACAGGTGGGTGATGCGGGCCAGGGCGTCGCTGCCGACCCCAATCGGCCACTGGGAAAGCTGCATCTGGTTCAGCCCAAGGTAATCCAGGGTCAGCTCATGGAAGCTTGGGCTGTTGTTCTGCGCCAGGCGGTTGCCACTGAGGTCCAGGTAACGCAACTGGCCCAGGCCAGCCAGCAGGTTCACGTCACTTTCGGAAAGCGCCATGTTCTGGTTGGTCAGCACCAGCCGCTGCAAGCCCGGCAGTTGTTCGGCAATGGTGGGGATGCTGAACAGAAAAAACGAAGGCGTTGCCCTGGGATCATACGGGCGGGTGATTTCCAGCGACTCGATGTTCGGCATCTGGCGCAGCAGGCGTTGCAACAGGCGCTCGTTCTGCGCCCAGCCCGACAGGGCACCGGATGGCAGGTCGACCAGGCTCAGGCTGCGCACCTGAGCGTTGAAGAAGTCAGGCAGGGTCAGCGGTATATCGGCCAGTGGAACCTGGGTTACCCGTAGGTTGATCATGGGCGTGCTGCTGCCCTGCAACGCGGTGGCTTGCCAATGCTGCAGGATGGCCTCGCGCAGGTTGTCGTAACTGCGCGCAGCCTGATCGGAGGCCGGTGTGATGGCTTCGCCCCAGTCGTCCAGGCGGCTGATCAGTTCGTGGCGTTGTTCGAGCAAGGTCTGCAGGTGGTCGAGCATCTGCCGCTGGGATAGCCCCCTGCTGGCCAGCGCTTGCAGGGCCTGTTCAGCCGACCTGTCATCCGCGGCAAGGCCTGCTGCCTGCGCTGCCGTGAGCAATGCCTGGCGCCCCACGCTCTGTATGGCCGGGCCACCTCCTCCAAGGCGGTAACCCAGCCTGCCGTCGGCCAGGCGCATCGGCGAGCGATACCCGGGCCGCACGGGCTGCATCCCCAGCACCGCTCGTAGAGCGGCGCGGGGCAGTGGGGGGCGCTCCTGCAGCAACCGTTGCAGTGCTTGCGGATGGGCCACCCCCATCTGCGCCATGACCTGCGGCAATGCCTGGTGCAAGGCGGCATACAGGTTGCGGTGCAGCACGATCGCAGCATCTGGCTGGCTGTGTTCGTGAACGATGTAGCCGGCCCGTGCGTGGGTGATGGTGACGTGCGCCTCATCGCGTTCACCGCCCACCACATGTTCGGCTGCAGGCCAGGTGCTGCGCTGCAGCAGCCGTAGCCGTGTGCCGCCAGGCCAGCCGGGGAGCTGCACCAGGGTGTCGATGATCAGGCGGTCGCTGTCCCAGGTGCGCACGCACGCCAGATGAAGGCCCTCGTAGGCACGGGCCAGGCGTACCTGCTGCTGATACACGCGGATTTCTTCTGCTACACGCAGCGGTACTTTGCTGTGGGCCAGCATGTCGCGCTCGGCGCTGCTGAGCGCGGCTGCCACTTCTTCGCTCACCGCCTTCGGCAGCGCCGCATACGCTCGCTGGATGGCCTGGGCGTCGGCGCCTGTCGGGTTCCCAAGGGCCGCATAGGCTTCGCTGAAACGGGTGGCCCATGTGGTGGTATCGGCTTGCAGGCGTACGGACTGGTCCAGTTTGAAGCGTTGCAGGGTGTCTTGCAGCAAGGCCGGCAGCGGCAGTCTGTCTGCCAGCGACCGGCGCAACGCATCTTCGGAAACGCCGCTGACAGCAAGAATGCGGCGCAGGGTTGGTGCATCGAAGTGAGCGCTCAGATGCCCGGCGCGATGCAGCAAGGCGGTGCCCGACCAGTTGCGTGGCTGGTCCATGACGTGCAGCCATGCGCCAGCCCCGTTGTGCCGCAGGGGCGGCCGATAGCGGCGGGGCGTGTGTGGGTGCTCCACATGATAGTCACCCGTATCTGGCGAGCGGCCGACGGCATAGTGCTCATTCTCCAGAACCAGCCAGCTTCGGCCCTGGTAGTAACGCAGGCCGAGCGAGTCTGGCTCAAGCTCAGGCGGCAGCGGTTGCTGGCTGCGGTAGGGAGTGAGGTCCGGCTTCCACAGGCACAGCTGGCCGTCGGTTGTTTCGACTTCGTGCAGTTCCTCGATGAAGGAAGGCGTGGGCACCGGGGCGGGGGGGAGGCCCGGAGTGCCGCCTTGGCCCTTGATTACCTTGGCAGCGGCGGCAAAGGCGGCCATCGCGGCGACGTTCTCGACAACGTCCACCAGGTAACCGTAGGCAGTGTCGCGCTCGTCGTTGTGCCAGGCGTCGATCCCCTCGTACACCTCATGTGCCAGCTGGACCACGCATACAGCAAGCATCAGCTCGCCCAGGCCCGGGACGAAAAAGCCGGCGATGTTCAGTGCACCCAGTACTCGCCCGGCAATCAACTGCCGGTGCGCCTGGGCCGAGCGGCGGTCGACGATCTGGGTCGGGATGGCGTTGTAAAGCACGTCCATCTCATGGCGCTGGGCGCGCTGGAAGGCCATGGCGCCCTGGAAGGTATGGCGCAGGGGTTGGGCAACCGGATACAACTCGGCATGTGGTGTCGGCACCCGCTCACGTATGCCGCGCTCGCTCCACTGCAGGGGTGTCAGCCGGTCCCGCAGGCGGCTGATGGTAGAAGCCTGGTCACGGTCGGGTATGTGCCGGTCGAGGTAGGTGATGTCGGCCAGCAGCCGGTCACGCAGCGCCGAGTGCAACGCCTGGAGCGTCGGGAACTCCTTCAACGGCGTTGCCTCATCCTCGGGGATGTACAAGGCGACAGCCTGATGGCCGTCGGTGCGCAGTGTAACCAGCAGCACGCCGGTCAATTCGGTTTCCCAAAGCTGCACGAGGCTGAAGTGCACGCTGGCATTGGCCAAGGGCGGCTGGTCCAGGGGTACTCCCAGCGCGGCGGTATACAGCGCCTGGCTGATATCGCCCTTGAGCCTGGCGAAATGCAGTGCCTGGCGAAACGCCGACACCTGCGCATTGCCCAGGCAGCGGTAAACGGCCAGCGCCGCTTCATCGGACCCCGGGTAGTAAATGGCATGTAACCGGTCATGGTATTTGCCGCCGATATCCAGCGTGCGGCACAGCCCGGCGAAGTCCTCGGCAGGCATCGCCAGCGCGTTGGTGATGGGCACGCTGCCCATGTAGCGGCGGTGGTCGACGATGACCGATTTTTTCAGCATGCCGGCGGGTGCGTCCATCCCGCCAGGCTCGGCAGCGGCCCGGTCGAAGTTGTGCAGCGCACACTGCAGCAGCGAGCGGGTGGCGCGGTCGACGGCCTGGCGGCTGTCACCAGCCGTGGCGCTGTCGATCTGCCGCGCATCGATGAGGTAGGTGGTGCGTACGTCCAGCTCCAGCCCGAATCGCTGCTTGATGGCGTCGCTCAGCAGGTCACAGGCGAAGCGTTCCAGGTCGGGCAGTTGCGTGAACAGCTGTTGCACCTGCGCCTGATTGTCACGGTGGCGGGCGTGCTCTGCCTGCCACGCCCTTGCTACATCGGGGTGCTGGGCAAGCGCTGGCGTCAGCCAGGCGGGGGCGAGGTGCCAGTTGCGCATGGCCTGGTGGGTGGCCGGCGGTGCGGCCTTGAGCCAGGCAGGCACCTGGCGTTCAAGGGTGGCAGCGTGAAAGGTGGGTTGTTCGGTGGCTGCTGTTGGCATGGCGAGAGCCCTTCGGAGATGACAGGGCACTATCGCTGGCCGGTTGCGCCGGTAGGAGGTAGATATCTGTGGCCTGGTAGTGGCTCAGGTAAGCGGGGACGGTGCCGAAACTGCAATTCAGGTTTATGATGGCCCACGGCCGAACCATCCTCACACGGAGTGCGCAATGCAGACCCTCTACCCGCAGATCAAACCCTACGCCCGGCACGATCTGGCCGTGGAAGCGCCGCACGTGTTGTACGTTGATGAAAGCGGCTCGCCGGAGGGGTTGCCGGTGGTGTTCATCCACGGTGGGCCAGGCGCCGGTTGCGACGCTCAGAGCCGTTGCTACTTCGACCCCAACCTGTACCGCATCATCACCTTCGACCAGCGCGGTTGTGGCCGCTCCACGCCACACGCCAGCCTGGAAAACAACACCACCTGGCACCTGGTCGAGGACATGGAGCGTATCCGTGAGCACCTTGGCATCGATAAATGGGTGCTGTTCGGCGGCTCCTGGGGCTCCACCCTGGCGCTGGCCTACGCCCAGACTCACCCCGAGCGGGTTCACGGCCTGATCCTGCGGGGCATCTTCCTGTGCCGGCCGCAGGAAATTCAGTGGTTCTACCAGGAGGGCGCCAGCCGCCTGTTCCCGGATTACTGGCAGGACTACGTGGCACCGATCCCGCCCGAAGAACGCGGCGACCTGGTGGCTGCGTTCCACAAGCGCCTGACCGGCAGCGATCAGATCGCCCAGATGCACGCGGCCAAGGCCTGGTCTACCTGGGAGGGCCGTACGGCCACCCTGCGCCCCAACCCGCTGGTGGTGGACCGCTTCTCGGAGCCGCAGCGGGCGCTTTCGATTGCCCGCATCGAATGCCACTACTTCATGAACAATGCGTTTCTCGAGCCCGACCAGCTGATTCGCGATGTGCCTAAAATTGCCCATCTGCCGGCAGTGATCGTGCATGGTCGCTACGACGTCATCTGCCCGCTGGACAACGCCTGGGCATTGCACCAGGCCTGGCCCAACAGCGAGCTCAAGGTCATCCGCGATGCTGGCCATGCCGCCTCCGAGCCCGGTATCACCGACGCCTTGGTGCGGGCTGCCGACCAGATGGCCCGGCGCCTGCTGGACCTGCCCCTGGAAGAAGCATGAAAGGCCTGCTGCAGCGGGTGCGCGGTGCGCGCGTGGAAGTGGCGGGGCAGGTGGTAGGTGCCATCGACCAAGGGCTGCTGGTGTTGGTGGCCGTCGAGCCTGAAGATTCCCGCGAACAGGCCGACAAGCTGTTGCACAAGCTGTTGAACTACCGTGTGTTCAGCGATGAGCAGGGCAAGATGAACCGCTCGCTCAAAGAGGTGGGCGGTGGCTTGCTGCTGGTGTCGCAATTCACCCTGGCAGCGGATACCCGTAATGGCATGCGCCCGAGCTTTTCCACTGCGGCGCCACCTGCGCTTGGCGCCGAGCTGTTTGACTACCTGGTGGAGCGGGCCAAGGCCAGCCACCCCGAGGTTGCGACGGGCCAATTTGGTGCAGATATGCAGGTGCATCTGGTGAATGATGGCCCTGTAACATTAATGTTACAAATTTGAGGTTAAAAAACCCCTGTCCATTGGGAAAACAAGGGGTTTTGTACGATAAATAGTTGTTGCAGCCTGATGCGTTGTCACGCGACCTGCTGGATAATCGCGCGCTGCATGGGCCTGCGTTCGCAGGTTCGTTTCACTCTGACTCGAGCAATGTCTGGATCCGTTTGGGGAATCATTACGCCCTTACGGGGTCCGAACAGTGCTCGCCAACCCGGCATTTGTCGCTGGCCGTTGGTTTCATGATCTGTTTTCGGCGAGGGTTGCTCGTGATTGTTAGTCCCCAAAAAGCATCAAGAATCCCTGGCGTCCGGCTACGCAAGGCGCTGATGGCCAGCGTGGCGTTGGTCGGCCTGATGAGCGCGGGCCAGCTATGGGCATTCAATCTTGACGATGTTGCAGCCAAGGCAAAGGATCTGGCCGGCCAGAAGTACGAAGCCCCCAAAAGCAACCTGCCGGCCGTGTTCCGCGACATGAAGTTCGCGGACTACCAGAAGATTCATTTCCTGCAGGAAAAGGCCGAGTGGGCCAACGACAAGACGCCGTTCAAGCTGTCCTTCTACCACCAGGGCATGCACTTCGACACGCCGGTGAAGATCAACGAGGTCACCGCCACCAAGGTCGAGGAAATCAAGTACGACCCGAGCCGGTTCGAGTTCGGCGACGTCCCGCATGACGCCGACGCCACCAAGAACCTCGGTTACGCCGGTTTCCGCGTGCTGTACCCGATCAACAAGGCCGACAAGCAGGATGAAATCATGACCCTGCTTGGCGCCAGCTACTTCCGCGTGGTCGGCAAAGGGCATGTGTACGGCCTGTCGGCCCGTGGCCTGGCCATCGACACCGCGCTGCCGTCGGGCGAGGAATTCCCGCGCTTCACCGAGTTCTGGGTCGAGAAGCCCCAGCCGGCCGACAAGCACCTGGTCATCTATGCCCTGCTGGACTCGCCGCGTTCCACCGGCGCCTACAAGCTCACCCTGCGCCCTGGCAACGACACGGTGGTAGACGTGCAATCGCGTGTTTACCTGCGTGACCACGTCAGCCGCCTGGGCATCGCACCGCTGACCAGCATGTACCTGTTTGGCCCTAACCAGCCCTCCAAGGTGCTGAACTATCGCCCGGCACTGCATGACTCCGAAGGCCTGTCGATTCACGCCGGTAACGGTGAATGGCTGTGGCGCCCGCTGAACAATCCCAAGCACTTGTCGGTCAGCAACTTCAGCGTGGAAAACCCGCGCGGTTTCGGCCTGATGCAGCGCCAGCGTGCCTTCAGCGACTTCGAAGACCTGGACGACAACTACCAGAAGCGCCCAAGCGCGTGGATCGAGCCCAAGGGTGACTGGGGCAAAGGCTCCGTCGACCTGGTGGAGATCCCGACCGCCGACGAAACCAACGACAACATCGTTGCGTTCTGGAGCCCGGAAAAACTGCCTGAGCCGGGCGAAGCCATGGACTATGCCTACCGCCTGCACTGGACCATCGACGAGCCCAAATTCCAGGCCCCTGAGTTGGGCTGGGTCAAGCAGACCCTGCGCTCCACCGGTGATGTGAAACAGTCCAACCTGATACGTCAGCCGGATGGCAGCGTTGCCTTCCTGGTCGACTTTGCCGGCCCTGCGCTGGCTGCTCTGCCGGAAGACACCCCGGTGCGCAGCCAGATCAGCGTGGGCGACAACGCCGAGGTTGTGGAAAACAACCTGCGCTACAACCCTGAAACCAAGGGCTGGCGCCTGACGTTGCGGCTCAAGGTGAAGGATGCCAATAAAGCGACCGAGATGCGTGCCGCACTGGTGCGTGATGTGCCGGTAGAGGCTGCCGCACCTGCCCAGGAAACCAAGCAGGACAAGGCTGCTGCCAAGCATGCCAAGGCCGGCAAGGCGACCAAGGCCGAACAACCTGCCGCCGAGGCGGCGCCCACCACCGGGGCCCCGGCCACCACCGAAAAGGTGCTGACCGAGACCTGGAGCTACCAGTTGCCTGCCGATGAGTAACTCAAACGCAAGGCCGGTATCGCTTGGCGAGTACCTGGCCCACCTCCCCTTGAGTGACGAGCAGCGAGCAGAGCTTGCCAGCTGCACGTCATTCAGCGAGCTGCATCAACGCCTGGCTGCCACCCCGCACGCCAGCCCTGCCGAGGCCGTGCAGGCCTCGGTGGGCTCGCGCCTGGCCGTGGGCAATGGGGCCGAGCTTGAAGACGCCGAGATGCTCAGTGTCGATGGCAGTGGCCGCCTGCGCCTGAAGATCGCCCCGCCGATCAACCGCACCAAGGTGGTGCCAGAGCCCTGGCGCACCAACGTGCTGGTGCGCCTGTGGCGGCGCATGACCGGGCGCCCCAACGCGCCGCAGCCACCCAAGCGCGAGCTGCCGGCAGCGCGTTGGCGCACAGTGGGCTCCATCCGCCGGTACATCCTGCTCACCCTCATGATCGGCCAGACCCTTGTCGCCGGCTGGTACATGAAGAGCATCCTGCCGTACCAGGGCTGGTCGTTCGTCGACCTGGACGAAGTCACCCGCCAGCCCCTGTGGGACACCGTGGTGCAGGTGTGGCCGTATGCGTTGCAGACGTCCATCCTGATCCTGTTCGGCATCCTGTTCTGCTGGGTGTCCGCAGGTTTCTGGACGGCGCTCATGGGCTTCCTCGAGCTGCTGACCGGGCGCGACAAGTACAAGATTTCCGGCAGCAGTGCCGGTAACGAGCCGATCGCTGCCGACGCGCGTACGGCGCTGGTGATGCCGATTTGCAACGAAGACGTACCCCGGGTGTTCGCCGGCTTGCGCGCCACCTTCGAGTCGGTGGCGGCCAGCGGCAACCTCGACCGTTTCGACTTCTTCGTGCTCAGCGATACCAATGACACCGACATCGCCGTGGCCGAGCAACAGGCCTGGCTGGATGTGTGCCGTGAAACCAAAGGCTTCGGCCGTATCTTCTACCGCCGCCGCCGGCGCCGGGTGAAGCGCAAGAGCGGCAACCTCGACGACTTCTGCCGCCGGTGGGGCGCCGACTACAAGTACATGGTGGTGCTCGACGCCGACAGCGTGATGAGCGGCGAATGCCTGAGCAGCCTGGTGCGCCTGATGGAGGCCAACCCGGATGCCGGTATCATCCAGACCGGGCCCAAGGCTTCTGGCATGGACACCCTGTATGCGCGTATGCAGCAGTTCGCTACCCGTGTGTATGGCCCGCTGTTCACCGCCGGCCTGCACTTCTGGCAGCTGGGTGAGTCGCACTACTGGGGGCACAACGCGATCATTCGCATGAAGCCCTTCATCGAACACTGCGCCCTGGCGCCGTTGCCCGGCAAGGGTGCGTTCGCCGGTGCGATCCTGTCCCACGACTTCGTCGAGGCAGCGCTGATGCGCCGTGCCGGCTGGGGGGTGTGGATCGCCTACGACCTGCCGGGCAGTTATGAAGAGTTGCCGCCCAACCTGCTGGACGAGCTCAAGCGCGACCGCCGCTGGTGCCACGGCAACCTGATGAACTTCCGCCTGTTCCTGGTGAAGGGCATGCACCCGGTGCACCGTGCGGTGTTCCTCACCGGGGTGATGTCGTACCTGTCGGCGCCCTTGTGGTTCCTGTTCCTGGTACTGTCCACCGCGTTGCTGGCCACCAACACGCTGATGGAGCCGCAGTACTTCATCGAGCCCTACCAGTTGTACCCGTTGTGGCCACAGTGGCACCCGGAAAAAGCCGTTGCGCTGTTCTCCACCACCATTGTGTTGCTGTTCTTGCCCAAGCTGCTCAGCGTGATCCTGATCTGGGCCAAGGGCGCCACCGAGTTCGGGGGGCGCATCAAGGTCACCCTGTCGATGCTGATGGAGATGCTGTTCTCCATGCTGCTGGCACCGGTGCGCATGATCTTCCACACCCGGTTCGTGCTGGCCGCGTTCCTGGGCTGGGCGGCGACCTGGAACTCGCCGCAGCGCGATGACGACTCTACGCCGTGGAGCGAAGCACTGCGCCGTCATGGCCCGCAAACCCTGCTGGGCTTTGCCTGGGCTGGGCTGGTGGCGTGGCTGAACCCGAGCTTCCTGTGGTGGCTGGCGCCAATCGTCGGTTCGCTGGTGCTGTCGATCCCTGTGTCGGTGATTTCCAGCCGCACGCGCCTGGGCCTGGCGGCCAAGGATGAGAAGCTGTTCCTCATCCCGGAAGAATACGCCACGCCGCAGGAGCTGCTGGCCACCGACCAGTACACCCACGAGAACCGCTGGCATGCCCTGCATGACGGCTTCGTGCGGGCCGTGGTCGACCCACGCCAGAATGCCCTGGCCTGCGCCATGGCCACCGCGCGCCACGGCCAGGCAGCGCCCATCGAAGCGTTGCGCGTTGAGCGGGTGGCCAAGGCGATGGAGGTTGGCCCGAAAGGGCTGGACCTCAACACCCGCCTGGCGTTGCTCAGCGACCCGGTGGCGTTGACCCGCCTCCACGAGCAGGTATGGGCCGAACACAATGCGGCCTGGATCGATGCATGGCGTGCGTCGATCAAGAACGACCCGCATTCGCCGCTGCTGCCGCTGCACCCGGAGAACGAAGGCCAACCGGCACTCGCCTGACAGGCCTCTTCGCGGGTAAACCCGCTCCCACAGGGTTGTGCATACACCCTGTGGGGGCAACTGTCTTCCACAAAATCCAAATGCTGGCGCAATCCTGTAGGCGCGGGTTTACCTGCGAAGCTTTTCAGGGCCCAGGCTGATTTTGGCCAACAAAGTCCCCGCCAGCTCTAGGTCCCCAGCCCACCATGCGTTAGCATCCCTCTCCGACAGTACGCAGCGGCCAGTACGGCCGTGCCAATAAAAAAGATTCGCTACTTTTATTTCCAGGGGACTTGGTGATGTTCAAGAAATACCTTTCGCGACTGCTGGTGGGTGTTACCGCCCTGGTCGCCGTGACGGCCGTACAGGCAGGCGCCATCGACGAAGCGGTCAAGCGCGGTACCTTGCGGGTGGGCATGGACCCAACCTACATGCCGTTCCAGATGACCAACAAGCGCGGCGAGATCATCGGCTTCGAGGTGGACATCCTCAAGGCCATGGCCAAGTCGATGGGCGTGAAGTTCGAGGCGGTTTCCACGGCCTACGACGGCATCATCCCAGCGCTTCTGACCGACAAGTTCGACATGATCGGCAGCGGCATGACCCTGACCCAGGAGCGCAACCTGCGCCTGAACTTCAGCGAACCCTTCATCGTCGTGGGCCAGACCCTGCTGATTCGCAAGGAGCTGGCCGGCGAGATCAAGTCGTACAAAGACCTGAACAACGAGAAGTATCGCCTCACCTCCAAGCTGGGTACCACCGGCGAAATGGTCGCCAAGAAGCTGATCGGCAAAGCCAAGTACCATGGCTATGACAACGAGCAGGAAGCGGTCATGGACGTGGTCAACGGCAAGGCGGATGCCTTCGTCTACGACGCACCGTACAACGTGGTGGCTGTGGAGAAGGCCGGTGCTGGCAAGCTGCTGTTCCTCGAAGAACCCTTCACCTACGAGCCGCTGGCCTTTGGCCTGAAGAAGGGCGACTACGACAGCATCAACTTCATCAACAACTTCCTGCACCAGATCAAGCATGACGGGACCTACGATCGTATCCACGACAAGTGGTTCAAGAACAAGGGCTGGCTGAAGGACATGGAATAAGAGGCATCCCCAGGCCGCAAGCTGCAGGTTACAGGCAGAAGCCGACCGTTTCTGCCTGCAACCTGTGGCTTGCGGCTTGCCGTTTTCTGGAGTAACCCCGTGATCAAACACAACAAAGCCCGGTGGCCCTGGCATAGCCTGACCGCGCTGGTGCTGGTGGGCCTGGCGTTCAGCCTGTACATGGCCACCTCGATGATTTCCTACGAGTGGCGCTGGAACCGCGTGCCGCAGTACTTCGCCTACCAGGCCGAAGACGTACAGCGCGCGGCCGGTTATGGCACCGTGCAGGATATCGTCGTGGCCGGCGACAACGCCCGCGTTACCCTCAAGGATGAAAACGGCGACCAGCAGGTGCTGGACGTGGCCAGGGACAGCCTGCAATTGAGCCGGGGCGACGATGTCGCCGAAGGCGACCAGATTGGTGTCACCCGCCATTGGGCTGCCGGCCCGCTGGCCTGGGGCTTGTGGACCACCTTGTGGATTTCGGTGGTGTCTGGGGCGCTAGGCCTGGTAATCGGCCTGCTCGCCGGGTTGTGCCGGTTGTCCACAAACCCCACCCTGCACGACCTGTCGACTGTCTACGTAGAGCTGGTACGCGGCACGCCGCTGCTGGTGCAGATCTTCATCTTCTACTTCTTCATCGGCACGGTGCTCAACCTGTCCCGCGAGTTCGCCGGTGTCGCCGCGCTGGCGCTGTTCACCGGCGCCTACGTGGCAGAAATTGTCCGCGCGGGTGTGCAGTCGATCGCCAAGGGCCAGAACGAAGCAGCCCGCTCGCTGGGCCTGAACGGCGCGCAGTCGATGCGGCACGTCATCCTGCCGCAGGCGTTCAAGCGTGTACTGCCCCCGTTGGCCGGGCAGTTCATCAGCCTGGTCAAGGACACCTCGCTGGTATCGGTGATCGCCATCACCGAGCTGACCAAGAGTGGTCGCGAAGCCATTACTACGTCGTTCTCCACCTTCGAGATCTGGTTCTGCGTGGCAGGCCTGTACCTGCTGATCAACCTGCCGCTGTCGCATATCGCCAGCCGGCTTGAGCGGAGGCTTGCGCAAAGTGATTGAAGTTCGTGACCTGCTGAAGGTATTCGACACCCGTGGCCACGTGGTGCGCGCTGTGGATAACGTTTCCACGCAAGTGGCCAAGGGCGAGGTAGTGGTGGTGCTGGGCCCGTCGGGGTCTGGCAAGTCCACCTTCCTGCGCTGCCTCAATGGCCTGGAGCATTTCGACCAGGGCCATGTAGCCATCGATGGGCTGCCGCTGGCTGACCCGAAAACCGATATCAACGCCTACCGCCGTGAAGTCGGCATGGTGTTTCAGCACTTCAACCTGTTCCCGCACATGACCGTGCTGGAAAACCTCTGCCTGGCACAGAAGGTGGTGCGCAAGCGCAGCAAGGCCGAACGCGAAGCCAAGGCCCGTGCGCTGCTGCAAAAGGTGGGTATTGCCGAGAAAGCCAACGAGTATCCCTCGCGGCTGTCGGGCGGGCAGCAGCAGCGGGTGGCCATTGCCAGGGCCCTGGCCATGGACCCCAAGGTGATGCTGTTCGACGAGCCGACCTCGGCGCTGGACCCGGAAATGGTCGGCGAGGTGCTGGATGTGATGAAAACCCTGGCCCTGGAAGGCATGACCATGGTTTGCGTCACCCACGAAATGGGCTTTGCCCGCGAAGTGGCGGACCGGGTGCTGTTCTTCGACCATGGCAAGCTGCTGGAAGACTCGGCGCCGGCAGCGTTCTTTGCGGCCCCGAAAGACCCGCGCGCCCAGGCGTTTCTGCGCCAGGTACTGTGAGGCCGGTGGGGGCGTGTTTATCCGCGAACGCGGAGGCAGAGCATTCGCGGGTAAACCCGCTCCCACAAGAATTGCGACGACCTCGAGTTTTTGTGTAAGACAGTTGCTCCCATACCTGGGCTGCCTCACCCCCTCAGATGTTGAAACGCCCTACCATTCCGCGTAGTTGCTGGCCGAGCTGTTCCAGCTCGCCGCTGGATTCGGCCGTCTGCTCGCTGGCGACGCTGGTCTGATCGGACGCATCGCGCACATTCAGCACGCTCCGGTTGATCTGCTCGGCCACCACGCTCTGTTGCTCGCTGGCCGTGGCGATCTGCTGGTTCATGCCCTGGATGCTCGACACCGTATCGGTGATCTGGCTTAACGCATGCCCTGCCCTGCGGCTCAGTTCCACGCTCTGTTCGGTGAGGCTCTTGCTGTTGTCGAGCAACCGGGTCACTTCATCGGTACCGTTGTGCAGGCTGTCTATCAGTTGGCCAATCTCTTCAGTCGCGGTAGACGTACGCTGGGCCAGGCCGCGTACTTCATCGGCCACCACGGCGAAGCCGCGCCCGGCTTCACCGGCCCTTGCCGCTTCGATGGCGGCATTGAGGGCCAGCAGGTTGGTCTGTTCGGACACCGACTTGATCACGTCCAGAATGCTGCCGATACGCTGGCTTTCGCCGGCCAGGTGCTGCATGGCTGCCAGGCAATGGTCCATTTGCCCTGCTAGCTGTTCGATACGACCGATGGCTTCAGCCACCACCTGGTCGCCCTCCTGGGCCTGCTGGTCAGCGTTGGTCGCGGCCATCGAGGCCTGTTCAGCGTTCTGCGCCACCTCTTGTACCGTGGCGCTCATCTGATTCATGGCGGTGGCCACCTGGTCGGTTTCTTCGCGTTGCTGGCTGATCCGCAGCTTGGTGTCCTCGCTGCTGGCGGCCAGTTGCGTAGCAGCCTGGGACAGTTGCCCCACACCCTTGTCGATGCCGCCAATCAGCTCGCGCAGGCTCAGGGTCATTTCGCGCATGCTGGTCTGCAACTGGCCCATCTCGTCACGCCGCTGCACGGTTTCTACCTGGCTCAGGTCGCCTTTGGCGATGCGCGCCGCCACCACCAGGGTCTGGCGCAGCGGCTGGGTGATCTGCAGGGTAATCAGCCACCCGGCAATCACCCCCACTACCAGTGCCAGCAGGGCGACGCTGGTAAGCAGTGAGCGCGCAGCCAGCGCCTCACGGTCCCGCTGCTCCACCTTACGCTTGCCCAGCTCCAGGCTGACCGCGCGCATTTCGTCGCCTTTTTTCTCCATGCTGTTCTGCAGTTGCTCGGCGCGTACAGCTGCACGCCTGTATTGCTCGAGGGCAGCCCGATACCTGGCCAGCTCGCTGCCTGGCAGCTCCGTCACGGTGCGGGGCAGGCCCAGTGGTGCCACGGCCTTGATCAACTGGCCAAGGCTGCTGTCAGCGGCGTCCAGCGCCTTGTCGCCCACCTTGGCGAAATCCTCCATGGGCGAAAAGGTGTAGGCGGGCATCAGGCTCTGCTGGTTGGCGCTTTCCACATGGCGGCTGAGGGTGTCCATCATGCCCAATACGCCGCCTTGCTGGCCGTCCGCTGGCATCTTCAGCAGGGCCTGGGTTTCCAACTCGTCGATGGCAGCATTGAGCCGCTCCTGTTGCGCCTGCATGGCTTCACGCAGTGTGCTGCGGCTGGCCGTTGTACGTTGCAGCTCGGCAAAATCGCCGCGCAGTTGCTGCAGCAGGGCGAGTTTATCCGTGAGGATCTGCCGCGATTCTTCCACGCTGCTGCGTTGTTGCAGGGTAGTCAGCATGGTGTCCAGCTGCTCCAGAATGCTGGCGATGCGTGCCTTGCTGGTGTCGTCGTTCAGCACACGGTAAGTGATGCGTTCAGCGCGCAGGTCCTTGGTCAGGTCGTTGATGCGGCCTATTTCGCTGAGCTGCTGTGAGCGGACAATCGCGCCATCGAGGGCGCGCCATCCGCTGATGGTGGTGATCAGCGTCAGCAGCAGGACCACGGCAAAGCCGAGGGCCAGCTTGGCTGCGACGCTGATATTGCCGAGCTTGCGGTTCAGGTAGCCGAGCATGGTGAGTCTCCGTTCGGTTGGAAAGGGGATGCAGGCGCTTTGCGCGCATCACACCCTTGCCAATCGGCGGAGCAGGTGTAGGACTTGACCTGATAATCAGGTAGGAAACTTCACCCTGTGCTGTACGAAGAATTACCTATGCTCGTTGCCGGATCATAGCCTGAACCGGCCTACCAAACCCTGCAGGTGCGTGCCCAACCGCGCCAGCTCCACGCTGGAACTGGCCGTCTGCTCACTGGCCGACGAGGTCTGGTCGGAGATATCGCGCACATTGATCACGCTGCGGTTGATTTCCTCGGCAACGGCGGTCTGTTCTTCGGCGGCTGTGGCAATCTGCTGGTTCATGGCCTGGATCGACGACACGGTGCGGGTGATGGTATCCAGCGAAGTGCCGGCGCGGCGGGTCAACTCCACACTGTTGTCAGTCAACTGGCGGCTGTTGTCCATCACGCTGGCCACGCGCTGGGTGCCGCTTTGCAGGCCGGCGATCAACTCTTCGATCTCTTCGGTCGACTGCTGGGTACGTTGCGCCAGGCTGCGTACTTCGTCGGCCACCACGGCGAACCCGCGCCCGGCTTCACCGGCCCGGGCTGCCTCGATGGCCGCATTGAGTGCCAACAGGTTGGTCTGCTGGGCCACCGACTTGATCACATCCAGCACGCTGCCGATCTTGTCGCTCTCGCCCTTGAGCTGGCTCATGGCCTCGCTGGAGTTCACCACTTCACGGGCCAGGCGCTCGATCTGCGCCACCGCCTCGTTCACCACCCGGTCCCCTTCACGGGCCTGCTGGTCGGCCATCAGGGCGGCCTCCGAGGCCTGCTCGGCATTGCGCGCCACTTCGTGCACGGTGGCGGTCATCTGGTTCATGGCGGTGGCGACCTGGTCGGTCTCGACCTTCTGGTTGCTGACGCCGGCACTGGTCTGCTCGGTCACTGCAGACAGCTCCTCTGCCGCACTGGCGATCTGGGTAACACCGTCGCCAATGCCGCCAATCAGCTCGCGCAGGCCGCGGGTCATGCGCTGCACGCTGGCTTGCAACTGGCCCAGTTCGTCACCGCGAGGGCGCTGCTCGTCCAGGGTGAGGTCGCCGCTGGCTACGCGTTCGGTACTGCGCAGCACCTCGCGCAGGGGCACGATGATCTGCCTGGTGATAGCCCAGGCAGCCAGCAAACCCAGGGCCAGCGCCAGCACGGTGGCCACGGCCAGCAGCACTTTGGCCTGGGCGGCGGCTGCGTCACGCACGGCTGTCTGCGAGGTGGTCATGGCCTGGCTGGTCTGCATCAGCACGGCGCCTTGTTCGACCATGCCCTGCAACGCCTGGGCACTGGCCGCCTGGGCCTGGCGGAACTGCAGCACCGCATCGCGGTAGCCGCCCATGGCGGTCGCAGCGTCGTCCAGGCCAGCGGCGTATTCGGCCGGCAGCCTGGCCGGCAGTGCGCGCAGCTCTGTCACCGCCTGGTCGATGGCCTTGAGCGCGGTTTGTTGGTACTCGGCATTGCCGCTGTAGGTGTAACCGCGCACCTGGAAGCGCGCCTGCTGCAGCAGGCTGCTGACCGTGACCACCTGGTTGTACGGGGTAATGTCACCGGCTTCGAGCAACCGCTGTTGCACGCGGCCGATCAGCTCCACAGCCTTGTCGGCACTATCGCCCAGTACCTGGCGGCTGGCTTCGCGGCGCTGGCCGGCCTGTTTCAACGCGACGAAGGCCTGCTGATAACCGGCAACCGCATCGCGCTGCTGCTCCAGGCGCTGGTGGTCGGCGGGCTGCTCGATCTGCCCCAGCATCAACTGCACCTGCCGGTCGAGGTTGGCCAGGGCCTTGTCCAGCTCGCCTATGGAGGCCTCGTCGCGCTGGCGCTCGTACTGCTGCCGGGCGATGCGCAGTTCTTGTGTGTATTGCTGGATCAGCGAGATGTTGCCCAGCTTGTCACCGCGGCCAATGATGCTGTCCATGCCGTGCCAGCCAGTCAGGGTAGTGCTCAGCGTCAACAGCAGGACCAGGCCGAAACCTAGCCCCAGTTTGCGGATGACGCTCACGTTTCCCAGTAGCTGGGTTAACCATCGATTCATAGGTAACTCCCTGGCGGCTTGGCAGCACGATTCATTGTTGTTGCCAAGGCCATCGGCCCGGGAGAGGGAAACTTGATGGTGGAAAATGCTGACTAACTTGTCAGAAAATTCGCGACAAGAGCGCGGTGACCGCCGTTTCCACCCGCAGTATGCGATCCCCCAGTTGCACCGGCGCCAGGCCGGCGTTGGCAAGCAGGTCGACCTCGTAGGGTATCCAGCCGCCCTCCGGGCCGATGGCCAGGGTCACTGCTTGTTCCACTGCCCGTGGGCAGGCGGGGTAGGGGCCGGGGTGGCCGACCAGCCCGAGGGTGCCGGCTGCGATGGCGGGCAGGCGATCTTCCACGAACGGCTTGAAGCGCTTTTCGATGATGACCTCAGGCAGAACGGTGTCACGTGCCTGTTCCAGCCCCAGTATCAGGTTCTCGCGAATGGCGTCAGGGTGCAGGAACGGCGTTTGCCAGAAGCTCTTCTCGACCTTGTAGCTGTTCACCAGAATGAGCCTGGGCACGCCCAGGGTGGCAACTGTCTGGAACAGCCTGCGCAGCATTTTCGGGCGCGGCACGGCCAGCACCAGGGTCAGCGGCAGTTTGGCCGGCGGCGGCTGGTCGAAGCTGACCTCAAGCTCAGCCTCGTGCGGCGCCAGCCGCACCACCGTGGCCTTGCCCATCATGCCGTTGATGCGGCCCACGCGCAGCGAATCACCCTCCACCACGCGGTGGATGTGCTGCATGTGGGTAAAGCGCCGGTCGGCGAGTACCACACGGTCGGCCGACACGAAGCCGGCCTCCTCAAGCAGCAACAGGTTCACGGTTGGGTCGCAGGCGGCTGGTCTTGGTGGTCGCCTGCGTCTGGCTCACCTGCGCTTCGCTTGCGAATCAGGCTGCCGCACAGCACGCCGATTTCGAACAACAGCCACATGGGCACTGCCAGCAGCGTTTGGGAGAAGATGTCGGGCGGTGTCAGCACCATGCCCACCACGAAGCAGCCGATGATCACGTAGGGGCGGATCTTTTTCAGGTACTTCACATCCACGACGCCGATCCACACCAGCAGCACCACGGCCACGGGGATTTCGAAGGCCACGCCGAAGGCGAAGAACAGCGTCATCACGAAGTCCAGGTAGCTGGCGATGTCGGTCATCATCGACACGCCTTCTGGGGTCGCACTGGCGAAGAAGCCGAATATCAGCGGAAACACCAGAAAATACGCAAAGGCCATGCCGGCATAGAACAGCAGGATGCTGGAAATCAGCAGCGGGATGGCGATGCGCTTTTCGTGACGGTACAGGCCCGGCGCGATAAAGCCCCAGATCTGCTGCAGGATGAACGGGATCGCCAGGAACAGCGACACGATCATGGTCAGCTTGAACGGGGTGAGGAACGGCGAAGCCACGTCGGTGGCGATCATCGTGGCGTTGGCCGGTAAGTGGTCACGCAGCGGCGCCGACACCAGGGTGTAGATCTGCTGGGCGAAGGAGAACAACCCGGCAAAAATCAGGAAAATGACCGCCACGCAACGCAGCAAGCGGGTGCGCAGTTCGGTAAGGTGCGAAACCAGCGGCATGGGCTGATCGTGTTCCGGGTTCTCGCTCATGGTACTCGCGGCGGTTGTGGCGGTTCGGAGGGTGTGGCCGGGGCGGCCGGCGGCTCGCTGGGCTTGGGTTCCAGGCCCGCAGGTGGCTGCACCGTGGCGGTGGTGACCGTGGGCTGCGTGGGTGTCGCGTTCGGGTTGAGGATGCGCTTGGCTTCCTCTTCCATCTGCAGAATGTGCTCGTTATGCAGCTGGCGACGGATATCGTCGGCGCCGATTTCGCGCTCAACTTCCATCTTGATGCTGTTGAAACTGCGCTTTAGGCGGCCTATCCACAGGCCGGCCGTGCGCGCCGCCCCGGGCAGGCGCTCGGGGCCGAGCACCAGCAGCGCGACCAGGCCGACGAGCAGCAGCTCGCTGAAACTGATGCCGAACATAGGTCAGTCTTTCCGCTGCGGCTCGTGGACCGGCTGTGCCTGACCATCGATGGTATGGCCCTGGTTGGCCTGGGCGGTGTTCTGCACCGGCTGCACCGGGGGAACAGGCTGGGCTGGCGGTGGCGTAGGCTCGGCCGGCTTGTTCTCTTCTTCGCTCATGGCCTTGCGGAAGCCCTTGATCGACTCGCCCAGGTCGCTGCCGAAGTTCTTCAGCTTCTTGGTGCCGAAGACCAGCACCACGACGACCAGCAGGACGATCCAGTGTTTCCAGTCAAAGATACCCATTTCGTACTCCTGAACAATGTGTATTGGCCCTGTACGGGCCGTGTTTCCGTCAGGCAGACGGCTGGCGCGCGGCCTTCTCGTCGTGCCCGGACAAGCCGAAGCGCCGCTCCAGTTCATCCAGCACAGCCTGGGGGTGCTGGCCCAGGGCACTGAGCATCACCAGGCTGTGAAACCACAGGTCGGCTGTTTCGTAGATGACATCGCTGCAGTCTTTGCTGATGGCGGCGTCCTTGGCGGCGATGATGGTTTCCACCGACTCTTCACCGAGCTTTTCAAGGATCTTGTTCAAACCCTTGTGGTACAGGCTGGCCACGTAGGAGCTGTCTGGAGCCGCTTGCTTGCGTTCTTCCAGCACTTCGGCCAGGCGGTTGAGGGTGTCGCTCATGTCAGTGTCCTGCGCTGTAGATGGCATCGGGGTCTTTCAGGACCGGGTCGACGGTTTTCCACTGGCCGCCTTCATACACGCGGTAGAAGCAGCTCTCGCGACCGGTATGGCAGGCAATATGGCCCAGTTGCTCGACCATCAGGATGATCACGTCGGCATCGCAGTCCAGGCGCATTTCATGCAGCTTCTGCACGTGGCCGGACGCCTCACCCTTGCGCCACAGCTTGCCACGCGAACGCGACCAGTAGATAGCCCGTTCCTCGGCGGCCGTCAGGGCCAGCGCTTCGCGGTTCATCCAGGCCATCATCAGTACGCGTCCGGTCTTGTGGTCCTGGGCGATGGCCGGTACCAGGCCATCGCTGTTCCACTTGATCTCGTCCAGCCAGTCTTTCATCGTTGACTCCAAAGCCGGCCCGTTTCTGTCCCGGGCCCTTGCGCTAGTGTGCCAGCCGCAGGCGCGGCTGGCTATTGGCGCACGACCAGGTAAAGGCCTGCGGCCAGCATCAGCCAGGCCGGCCACGCCGCAGGGGCCGCCAGGCTGCCGGCCTGGGCCGCAGTGGCAGCCAGCACCGCCCCGCCGCCCAACAGGCCAGCACCCAACAGCCGCAGCGCCCAGTGGTCACCCTGGCGGCGCCGCTCAGGCAATTGTGGGTCGTGCAGGTGCGGTTGCGAGAGCCGTTCCAGCAGGTCGCGGGTCATGTTGGCCAGGTGCGGCAGCTGTTCGACCTGGCTATGCAGGTTGCCGAGCACGGCCTTGGGGCTCATGCGGTCGCGCATCCAGCGTTCCAGGTAGGGCTTGGCAGTGCTCCACAGGTCCAGCTCGGGGTAAAGCTGGCGACCCAGGCCCTCGATGTTGAGCAAGGTCTTTTGCAGCAGCACCAGTTGCGGCTGCACTTCCATGTTGAAGCGGCGCGCGGTCTGGAACAGGCGCATCAATACCTGGCCGAACGAAATGTCCTTCAACGGCTTTTCGAAGATGGGCTCGCACACCGTACGGATTGCTGCTTCGAATTCGTTGACCTTGGTGTTGGCAGGCACCCAGCCGGAGTCGATGTGCAACTGGGCGACACGGCGGTAGTCGCGCTTGAAGAAGGCGATCAGGTTACGCGCCAGGTAGTCCTGGTCCTCGTCGGTCAGGCTGCCGACGATGCCGCAGTCGATGGCGATGTACTTCGGGCTCCACGGCTTGACGGTGCTGACGAAGATGTTGCCCGGGTGCATGTCGGCGTGGAAGAAACTGTCCCGGAACACCTGGGTGAAGAACACCTCCACACCCCGTTCGGCCAGCATCTTCATGTCGGTGCCCTGGTCGGCCAGGGTGGCCATGTCGGTGACCGGCACGCCGTAGATGCGCTCCATCACCAGCACCTTGGGGCGGCACCAGTCCCAGTACACCTGGGGCACGTACATCAGGTCGGAGCCTTCGAAGTTGCGCCGCAGCTGGCTGGAGTTGGCCGCCTCACGCAGCAGGTCGAGCTCGTCGTAGATGGTTTTTTCGTAGTCGCACACCACGTCCACCGGGTGCAGGCGGCGGGCATCGGCAGAGATGCGCTCGGCGCCCTTGGCGATCAGGAACAGCCAGGCGATATCGGCGGCGATTATCGGTTTAAGGCCGGGGCGCACCACCTTTACGACCACTTCTTCACCGCTTTTCAGGCGTGCGGCATGCACCTGGGCCACCGAAGCAGACGCCAGGGGCTCCACGTCGAAACGGCTGAACACCTCGGCAACCGTGGCGCCCAGTTGTGCCTCGATCAGTGCCACGGCCTTCTGCGGGTCGAAGGGCGGTACCCGGTCCTGCAACAGCATCAGCTCGTCGGCGATGTCGGTGGGCAGCAGGTCGCGGCGGGTAGATAGCAGCTGGCCGAACTTGATGAAAATAGGCCCCAGGTCCTGCAATGCCAGGCGCAGGCGTGCGCCGCGGCTGAGCTCGCTGGCGCGGCGGGGCAGCCAGCGCCAGGGCATCAGCAGGCGCAGGCTCATCAGCCACCAAGGCAGCGGGTAGTCGAACAGCAGGTCGTCCAGCCGGTACCGGATGACGACACGCTGAATACGGAAAAGACGGCGGACGGCGAGCAACTTCATGCGTTATCGCTGGTATCAAGGGATCGGGAGAGGCGTTTGAGGCGCGCCTCGAGGCGTTCGGTGTCGAGCTTCAGGGTGTCTATTTCGCTGAAGGCCGCTTCGGCCTCGCGCTTGCCCACCAGTGTACGTGACTCTTCTGCCAGGTATTCGGACAGGCTCTGGCTCAAGCGGGCCAGGCTCTGGCGTGTCCAGCGAGCACGCAGGCGAACATGGCCTGCAAGCAGCGCGGTGGGCACGGGGCCCAGCCAGTTCTGCAGCTCGTGTTCCCAGTCCAGTTCCAGATCCTGGAGGATGCCGAACAGGTCGAGCAGTGCAGCGGTATCACCGTGCAGCTCCACCTGAGGGCTATGCAGCACGGCGGTTTTGTCCCGGGCCAGGGCCAGTTGGGCTAGGCTGGCGGCGGGGGCGCGCAGGGTGCAGTCAACACTGCCTTCCCAACTGCTGGCGAGCATCAGCCCCTGCTCGTCCGGCAGGATGAACACCTGCAAGGCCGGTTGGCGGCAGTCGATCTCGATGACCTTGCCCTCCAGTGCAGCCAGACGCGGCATGGCCGTGCTGTCCATGCGCAGGATGCGGTTGAGCCCGTGCTCCACGCTGGCGAGCAGCCCGGCCAGCAGCATCAGGGTTTGATCCCCCGGTGCACGGCAACGATACCGCTGGTCATGTTGTGGTAGGTAACGCGGTCAAAGCCGGCTGCAACCATCATTGCCTTGAGGGTTTCCTGGTCCGGGTGCATGCGGATGGACTCGGCCAGGTAGCGGTAGCTTTCCGAATCGTTGGTGATCAGCTTGCCGGCCAGCGGCATGAAGGCGAACGAGTAGGCGTCGTAGGCCTTGGACATGAATTTGTTGGTCGGTTTGGAGAATTCCAGCACCAGCAGCCGCCCGCCAGGCTTGAGCACCCGCAGCATCGAGCGGATGGCGTCTTCCTTGTGGGTGACGTTGCGCAGGCCGAAGGCGATGGTCACGCAGTCGAAGTGGTTGTCGGGGAAGGGCAGCTTTTCGGCATCTGCCTGGACGAACTCGATGTTGCCTGCCACGCCACGGTCGAGCAGGCGGTCGCGACCCACCTTGAGCATCGATTCGTTGATGTCAGCCAATACAACCTGGCCAGTCGGGCCGACCAGGCGCGAGAACTTGGCCGCCAGGTCCCCCGTGCCGCCGGCGATGTCCAGCACGCGGTTGCCGGTGCGTACGCCCGACAGTTCGATGGTGAAGCGCTTCCAGAGGCGGTGCATGCCGCCGGACAGCACGTCGTTCATCAGGTCGTACTTGGCGGCTACCGAATGGAACACTTCGGCGACTTTTTTCGCCTTCTGGCTTTCAGGCACGTCCTGATAGCCAAAATGGGTGGTGGGTTCGGCGTGGTCGCCTTTGCGCTGGTCGTTCATATCGCTTCACCGAAAAAAATTACCGCCATTCTAGGGCGAACGCGCGGATTTGTCTTGGCGGGGTGTGCCGTTGGGCAGGGGCGGGCATAATGCCAATTATGTCTACATCTCCAGGAACACCTGCATGACCCAGATCAGCGTCGAACGCAAACACACCCTCGGCCGTGAGGCCGCCCGTGCCAAGGCGCAGGCGCTGGTCGACAAGCTCAGCCGCGAGTACGACTTGAAGGCCACCTGGAACGGCGACCGGGTCGATGTGGCCCGCAGTGGCGCCAACGGTAGTGTGCACATTGGTGAAGACAGCATTCGTGTCGACCTGAAGCTGGGCATGATGCTGTCGATGATGAGCGGCACCATCAAGGGCGAGATCGAACGCGCCCTGGACAAGGCACTGGTGTGAGTCAGCGTGCGCATGTGCCGTTCACCTTAGGGTGACGTTTCTAAATTCACCTCCTACCTTGATGGTTTGGCCCACGGTTACGACGCACGGGTACGTGGCGCCTTGAAGCGCCTGGGTATTGCGTCTACACCTTCCGTTGAGGCGCGCGTAAACCACAAGGAGAGCAGGATGGCTGGCAAGAAGAACGCTGAAAAAGACGGTAGCTCCTGGGTCGGGGGGGTTGAGAAGTACTCCCGCAAGATCTGGCTGGCGGGGCTGGGCATCTATTCCAAAATCGATCAGGACGGCCCCAAGCTGTTCGACTCGCTGGTCAAGGATGGTGAGAAGGCCGAAAAGAAGGCCAAGAAAGCTGCCGATGACGTGGCCGACTCCGCCAAGTCGTCTGCTTCTTCGCGTGTGGCAGGGGTGAAGGACCGGGCCCTGGGCAAATGGAGCGAACTGGAAGAGGCCTTCGACAAGCGCCTGAACAGTGCAATCTCGCGCCTGGGTGTGCCAAGCCGCAATGAGATCAAGGCCCTCCAAGGCCAGGTAGAGGCCCTTACCAAGCAGATCGAGAAGCTCACCGGCGCTTCGGCCAAGCCAGCTTCTACCCGTGCCGCTGCCGCCAAACCGGCTTCCGGCACTGCCGCCAAGCCACTGGCCAAGGCCACAGCGGCCAAGCCTGCGACCAGGACGGCGGCGGCCAAACCTGCAGCCGCCAAGCCGGCTGCTGCAAAAACCACCGCTGCGAAAAAGCCTGCAACCCGAAAAGCCCCGGCCAAGCCAGCGGCTGCCCCGGCGGCATCTACCACCACGGCGTCCGCTGCCGCTGGCGATGGCCCACAGGCCTGACGCAAGTCAGTTTGTATGGAGTGACCGGGGCCGCGTGATGGTCACCAGGCGTATGCCTTGGGTTGTGTGGGGGCGTAGATCGAGCGCCGCGCTGGCGGCGCTCTGTCTCACAGGCGAACCATCCTCAAGGCGGGCACCTGTAACCCCTGAGATAACCCTGCGCCAGTTGTTCAGCCGCAGCACGGGCAGCAGGCTGCAGGTGCGGGGCCACCAGCAGCATCACCTGATACACCACAACCCCCACATCCCCCTCGCGGCCCAGCACCCGCTGGTAATCCAGCGAGAACAACAGGGCCAGGCTGATCTGTTCCACCAACTGCCCCAACGCCTGGGTATCGCTCTCTACCAGCCCCTGGTCCTTGAGGCTCGCCAGCAGCGCCGCCAATGTATGCTTCAGCGCGTGGATCAGGCGGCGCATGCCACGGGCCAGCCTGGGCAGGCGCCCCACCAGGTTGGACATGTCCTGGAACAGGAAGCGGTACTCGGCCATGCGCTCCACGATCAGGTGCAGGAACAACCAGTAGTCCTCGGCCTCCAGGCGCAGGTTCACAGGCGGGTCCAGCAAGGGCATCAACGCTTCCTCGAAGTGTTCGAACAGCCCCAGTACCAAAGGCTCCTTGCCGTGAAAGTGGTAATAGAGGTTACCCGGGCTGATACCCAGCTCGTTGGCGATTTCCAGCGTGGAAACGTTAGGCTCGCCTTTGCCGTTGAACAGCGCCAGGGCGCAGGCAAGGATACGGTCGCGGGTTTTCATGCGGTCGGTACGCTCATCGGGTCAACACGTAAGTACCGGGTGCAGGGCCCAGCGTCGGGTAGGTGGCGTTGCCCGGTAGGCCTTTGGGCGGCCTGAGCGGGCCTGAGCGCGCCTTCATCCACGTCATCCATAGCGGCCACCAGCTGCCCTCGCTGCGCTGGGCATCATGGAACCAGGCACGTGGGTCGCCCGGCAGCTGCGGGTTGTCCAGGTAATACGCCTTGGGGTTGCCTGGGGGGTTGATGATGCTCTGGATATGCCCACTGTTGGCGAGTATGAAGCGGCGCTTGCCGCCCAGCAGGGTTGCCGAGCGATACACCGCGTCCCACGGGGTGATGTGATCGTTGCTGCCGGCCACTGTGAAACTGTCGATGTTGATCTGTTGCAGGTCGATGGACGAACCACACACCTCAAGCCCCCCGGGCCGGGTCAGCGGGTTCAGCTTGAAGAAGTCCAGCAGGTCGCCATGCAGCGCGGCCGGCAGGCGGGTGTTGTCGGCGTTCCAGTAGAGGATGTCGAAGGCCGGGGGCGTCTTGCCCAGCAGGTAGTTGTTGACCCAGTAGTTCCAGATCAGGTCGTTGGGCCGCATCCAGGCGAATATCCTCGCGACTTCAGCACCGTCGAGCACCCCTCGCTGGTAGGAGCGGCGTTTGGCAGCCTCGATGGTCTGCTCGTCGGCGAACAGGCTGGCGGGGCTGTCGAACGCGCTGTCCAGCAGGCTGACCAGGTAGGTGGCACTGCGCACCCGGCGCAATTGTTGCCTGGCTTGCAGGTGGCCCTGAAGCGCGGCCATGGTCAGGCCGCCTGCACAGGCGCCAACCAGGTTGGGGTCACGGCTGCCACTGATGCTGCGGCAGGCGTTGAGCGCTGCTTCAAGCGCCGCCACGTAACTGGACAGCCCCCATTCGCGGTGACGGGCGTCGGGGTTGCGCCAACTGACCATGTACACCTGCAAACCGTGTTTGAGCATGTACTGGACGAAGCTGTTGGCCGGGCTGAGGTCGAAGATGTAGTACTTGTTGATCTGGGGCGGCACCACCAGCAGCGGGCGCGCGTGCTGCTTTTCGCCCATGGGCCGGTACTGGATCAGCTCCAGCACGTCGTTGCGAAACACCACGCTGCCAGGGGTGGTCGCCAGGTTGCCGCCCACTTCGAAGGCGCGCTCGTCCACCTGGCGCGGCAGCCCGCCATTGTGGCGCAGGTCCTCGAGCAGTTGAGCGGCGCCACGCACCAGGCTCTGGCCGCCGGTATCGAACAGGGTTTTCACGGCCTGGGGGTTGAGCAGCGAATTGCTCGGTGCCAGGGCGTCGTTAAGCAGGTTGAACAGAAAGTGCACCCGGGCCCGGTCGTCCTCGTCCAGGTGGCTTTCGTCGATCCACGCCCGGGTTTGCCCCTGCCACGCCAGCCACGCTTGCAGGCCGCGGCGGTAAAGCGGGTTTTCGCGCCAGGTGGGGTCGCTGAAACGGCCATCGCGCGGGTTGGGCTGGTGGGGTGTGTCCCCCAGCAGCACCCGGCCCAACTGGCCACCCAGCGCCAGCAGGTGGCCGGCGGTGTGCAATGGGTGGCGCAGCCCATGGCGGCCAACGCTGCGCAGGGTCGATACCAGGTCCCGGCCGCGCAGGCCGACCATGGCATTTTCCATCTGCAGTTCGACGGTGTGTGGCGCCCGGGTGCCTGCGGCCGGTTTGTCTGTCATGGCAACACTCCTTGTGCAGTCCATTTGCGGCTAGCGTGTGGCGATCAACCGCCCGAGGCGGGGCGCGGGTGCATCACGGCGCGCTGACGCTCCTGCTCCAGGAACTTCATGATGAGCGGGGCCACTGCCTCGGCCCGGGTAATCAGGAACAGGTGGCCGTCGTCGATAATGTGTAGCTGGGCATTGGGAATACGCCAGGCCAGCAGGCGCATATTGATCAGGGGGATCAGCGGGTCGTCGTCGCCGGCCAGCACCAGGGTGGGCTGGCGGATCTTGTGCAGCCAGTGGATGCTGGTCCAGCCAAGCCCGGCGAACAGCTGCCAGTAATAGCCGGTCTTGCCGCCGGAACGCACCTTGGCGGCGTGATGCAGGGCCAGGTCCGGGTCACGGCGGAACCCGCCGCCGTAGATCAGCGGGGCGATGCGCAGCACGTGAGACGGCTGGATGTAGCGGCGGGGGCTGGCCATCATCCACAGCACCTTGGGCTTGCCTGGCACCATGAACGCGCCGGCTGCGGTGGCGGCAAGCACCAGCTTCTTGCAGCGCTCGGGGTAGTCGTGGGCGAACTGCTGGGCCAGCGCGCCGCCCCAGGACACGCCGATGACGTTGACCTGGCCGTAATCGAGGTAGTCGAGCATGCGCGCGGTAAGCTTGGCCAACCCCGGGAAGCGGTAGGGATGGCGCGGTGTCGATGAGCCGCCGACACCGGGAACGTCGAAGGCGATCACTTC
The DNA here is from genome assembly GCF_016648095.1 of Pseudomonas sp. S32. Classification (NCBI taxonomy): domain Bacteria; kingdom Pseudomonadati; phylum Pseudomonadota; class Gammaproteobacteria; order Pseudomonadales; family Pseudomonadaceae; genus Pseudomonas; species Pseudomonas sp. S32. The sequence goes on along the minus strand of NZ_JACVVF010000014.1, from coordinate 38,667 downwards.
CAGGTCCGGGTCCAGCGCTTCGATGAACGGGAAGACCAGTTCCAGGTTGGTGCCAATCCCGTTGAAGATCAGCAGGGGTGTGAGGTGGGGTTTGCCCGGGCGAACGGCGGTACGGATGGACTGGTTGTCCAGCTCGACCGTTCTGAAAATATAGGGTTGCGGCATGCGCGTGGCTCTTGGGTGAAGGAGAGACCGTGGCGCCATGCAGCGCGCCACGGGCAATGGCTCAACGTTCGTGAACGTAGGTGCCGGGTGCGGCCTCGCCGGCTGGGTAGGTGCGGTTGCCCAGGCGGGTGGGGGCCTTTTTCAGCTCGCCGGCCCGTTCGGCCAGCCAGCCCTGCCAGTACAGCCACCAGGAGTCGGCATGCTTGATGGCGTTCTCTTGCCAGGCCACCGGGTCGCCGGGGCGGTCGTCCCCGGTCATGAAGCGCGCCTTGGGGTTGCCCGGCGGGTTGAGAATGCTCTGGATATGCCCGCTGTTGGACAGCACGAACGCTACCTTGCCGCCGAACAGGTGCGCCGAGCGATAGCACGACTGCCAGGGGGTGATGTGGTCGGCGGTGCCAGCGACGCTGAAGATGTCGCACTGCACCTGCTTGAGGTCGATGGCCGTGCCACAGACTTCCAGGCCACCGGGGCGGGTCAGCGGGTTGTTCTTGAACATCTCGATCAGGTCACCATGAAAGCCTGCCGGCAGGCGCGTGGTGTCGTTGTTCCAGAACAGGATGTCGAAGACCGGAGGCTCGTTGCCCAGCAGGTAGTTGTTGACCCAGTAATTCCAGATCAGGTCGTTGGGGCGCATCCAGGCGAACACCTTGGCCATGTCGCTGCCTTCCAGCACGCCGGCCTGGTAGGAGTGACGCTTGGCGGCCTCCAGGGTCTGCTCGTCGACGAACAACGCCACCTGGGTATCGACGGTGGTGTCGAGCACGCTCACCAGCAGCGTCAGGGCGTTGACCTTGTGCTCGCCCAGAGCGGCGTAGTGGCCCAGCAGGGCTGTGCAGGTAATGCCACCGGAGCAGGCACCGAGCATGTTCAGGTCTTTGCTGCCGGTGATGGCCAGCACTGCATCGACGGCTTCCTTGAGCGCATCGATGTAGGTGGACAAGCCCCACTCGCGCTGGGCTTTGGTCGGGTTACGCCAGCTGATGATGAAGGTCTGCTGTTGCGAGCGCAGGCAAAACCGCGCCAGGCTCTTTTCCGGGCTCAGGTCGAACACATAGAACTTGTTGATTTGCGGGGGCACCACCAGCAAGGGCCGCGCATGCACCTGTTCGGTGATGGGGCTGTACTGGATCAGCTCGAGCACATCGTTGCGGTACACCACGGCGCCCTCGCTGGTGCCCAGGTTCTTGCCCACCTCGAAGGCCTTCATGTTCACCTGGCTGGGCATGCCGCCGTTATGCACAACGTCGCGGGCAAGGTTCGACAGCCCATCGAGCAGGCTCTTGCCGCCGGTTTCGAAGAAGCGCTTGAGCGCAGCCGGGTTGGACAGGGTGTTGGTGGGGGCCATGGCTTCGGTCATCAGGTTGATGACGAACTGCCCTCGGCTGATGTCTTGAGGCGACAGGTCGCTGCTGGCGATCCAGTCTTGCAGCTCGCTGCGCCAGGCCAGGTAGGTTTGCAGGTAGCGGCGGTATAGCGGGTTCTGGCTCCATGCCGGGTCGTTGAAGCGGCGGTCGTCCTGCTCCGGGGCCAGGCTCGACTTGCCCAGCAGTACGTTTTTCAGTTCCAGGCCGAAGTGGGCCACGTGCTTGGCACTGTGCAGCGGTTGGCGTATGGCCTGGCGCAGCACAGTGCGCGCCGAGCTCAGCAGGTCTTTGCGCCGGATGCCGATCACCGGGTTCAGGCCAAGGGTATTTTCCGAGGCCTGCCGCTGCAGATCATCATTGTTCTTGCTACTCATCTACGACGCTCCGTTGTCCTGAGACGAGTACCGCTGCTGTAGGGCAAGCACAGCCCTAAGCCCGGTACGCCTGCTCGGGTAACCAGTGATAAGGATCAGCGGTGCTGCAAGCATTCTGCTTGCCGGCAGGGGGTGTGCAGGTAAATGGCCACCTACATTGGTTACCCCAGTTTTATGTAATGCGCAAGACAGCCCTGCACCGGGCGGCCTGCATTACAGTCAAGCAGATGAGTAGGGAGGGTGCGCAGAAAAGGCTGGGAGGTGCAGCCTAGAGCATGATCTTGACGACGGACTCGGCGGGGTCGCGGGACTTGCCGGCCCTGTGCAGTTCGTCGAGGTACTCGGCCCACAGCGTTTGCTGGCGCAGGCACAGTTGCTCCAGGTATTCCCAGGTGAACAGGCCGCTGTCGTGGCCGTCGTCGAACGTGAGCTTCAGGGCATACTGCCCGGCAGGCTCCAGGCCACTGAGGCCGACATTGATCTTGCCGAATTGCAGGATAGGGTTGCCATGCCCCTGCACCTCGGCCGAAGGCGAGTGCACGCGCAAAAATTCGGCAGGCAGGTGATAAACCTCGTCAGGCCCGTAGGTAAGGCTGAGGGTTTTCGAGGCTTTATGCAGGTTGATGGCGGTAGGCATGCGAGCCATAACATCTCTCTTTTTGAGCTTCAAGTGGCAAGCTTCAAGCTACAAGCTTCGAGCGGTGATATTCAAGCCATCCGTTATCGACCTGAAGAAAACAGCCGCTGCAAGCGACGCATCTCAGCTTGTCGCTTGCAGCTTACCGCTTGCCGCTTCAGAGGATGTAGCGGGAGAGGTCTTCGTTTTGGGCCAGTTCGCCGAGGTGGCCGTTCACGTAGGCGGCATCGATCAGGATCGGCGCTTCGTCATGGGTGCTTGCCAGGTCGCCGGCGCTGAACGAAACTTCCTCCAGCAGGCGTTCGAGCAGGGTATGCAGGCGGCGGGCACCGATGTTTTCGGTCTTTTCATTGACCTGGTAGGCGATCTCGGCCAGGCGCTTGATGCCGTCGGCGACGAACTCGATGTTCAGCCCCTCGGTCTTGAGCAGCGCCTGGTACTGCTCGGTCAGCGAGGCGTGTGGTTCGCGCAGGATGCGTTCGAAGTCTTCCGGGGTCAGCGCCTTGAGTTCCACACGGATCGGCAGGCGGCCTTGCAGCTCCGGCACCAGGTCGCTCGGCTTGCTCAGGTGGAACGCGCCCGAGGCGATGAACAGGATATGGTCAGTCTTGACCATGCCCAGCTTGGTATTGACCGTGCAGCCTTCGATCAGCGGTAGCAGGTCGCGCTGCACGCCCTCGCGGGATACATCAGCACCGCCTACGTTGCCACGCTTGGCCACTTTGTCGATTTCGTCGATGAACACGATGCCGTGTTGTTCGACAGCTTCCAGGGCCTTGGCCTTGAGCTCTTCTTCGTTGACCAGGCGGCCCGCTTCTTCGTCGCGGACCATTTTCAGCGCTTCTTTCACCTTCAGCTTGCGGGTCTTGCGCTTGCCTTTGCCCATGTTGGCGAACAGGCTCTGCAGCTGATTGGTCATTTCTTCCATGCCGGGTGGTGCAGCAATTTCGACACCGACGGCGTCAGCCACTTCGATCTCGATTTCCTTGTCGTCCAGCTGGCCTTCGCGCAGGCGCTTGCGGAACAGCTGGCGGGTGTTGGAATCGTTGCTGGTCTGTGCGGCTTCCTCGCTGAAGCTGCCAGGGCGCGCCTGCGGCAGCAAGACATCGAGAATGCGGTCTTCGGCGGCGTCTTCGGCACGGTGGCGTACGCGAATGATCTCCTGCTCGCGCAGCATTTTCAGCGCGGCATCGGCCAGGTCACGGATGATGGACTCCACGTCGCGGCCAACGTAGCCCACTTCGGTGAACTTGGTGGCTTCGACCTTGATGAACGGCGCATTGGCCAGCTTGGCCAGGCGGCGGGCGATTTCGGTTTTGCCGACACCGGTTGGGCCAATCATCAGGATGTTCTTGGGCGTTACCTCGGCGCGCAGTTCGGCAGGCAGTTGCATGCGCCGCCAGCGGTTGCGCAGGGCAATGGCCACGGCGCGCTTGGCGTCGTCCTGGCCGATGATGTGGCGGTTGAGTTCGTGGACGATTTCGCGGGGGGTCATGGACATGATGGGTACGGTCCTCGGGCGAATGGGATCAGCGTGGAAAAGCCCTGCCACCGGGGCAGGGCGCCAGAACAGCTGATCACTCGGCCAGGTCCTGCTCCTCGATGGTCAGGTTGTGGTTGGTGAACACGCAGATGTCACCGGCGATATTCAAGGCGGTTTCGGCGATTTCACGCGCCGAGAGGTCGGTCTTGTTCAGCAGGGCGCGGGCTGCAGCCTGGGCGTAGGCACCGCCGGAACCCATGGCGATCAGGCCATCTTCGGGCTCGACCACATCACCATTGCCGGTGATGATCAGCGAGGCGTCCTTGTTGGCCACAGCCAGCATGGCTTCCAGGCGGCTCAACGAGCGGTCGGTACGCCATTCCTTGGCCAGCTCGACGGCGGCGCGTATCAGGTGGCCCTGGTGTTTTTCCAGCTGGCCTTCGAAGCGCTCGAACAGGGTGAAGGCATCGGCGGTGGCACCGGCGAAGCCTGCGATGACCTGGCCGTGGTACAGGCGGCGCACCTTCTTGGCGTTGCCTTTCATCACGGTATTGCCGAGCGATACCTGGCCGTCGCCGCCCATGACGACTTTGCCATTACGGCGAACAGAAACGATGGTGGTCAAGGGAGAGTCTCCACGCAGCGGGGCGAAAGTGCCTGATGCAGACTCATATGGGGGTGGGTTGGCTGAGCTTCAAGCTTTAAGCGGCAAGCGGCAAGAAAAAGCGGTTCGGCGCCGTGCCGGCTTTTTCTTGCAGCTTGCAGCTTGCCACTTATGGCTTGCAGCTTGCGGCTGCTGTTCAGGCTTCGTGGCAGATATGGCCGTCGACCAGCGTGTAACGCACCGCGCCTGGCAGGCAGTGGCCGATGAACGGGCAGTTCTGGCCACGGGAGTACCACTGCTCACCTGCCAAGGTGGAGGCTTGCGGGTCGAACAGCACCAGGTCGGCTGCAGCCCCAACCTGCAACTGCCCGGCCGGCAGGCGCATGGCCGCCGCCGGGCCGCTGCTCAGGCGTGCCAGCAGGGTCGGCAGGTCGAGCAGGCCGTCCTGTACCAGGGTCATGGCCAGCGGCAGCAACAGCTCTACGCTGCTGATGCCGGGCTCTGTGGCACCGAACGGCGCCAGCTTGGCATCACGCTCATGGGGCTGGTGATGGCTGGAAATCGCCTGGATCACCCCGGCCTTTACCGCCTCGCGCAGGCCATCGCGGTCGGCAGCGGTGCGCAGCGGTGGCTGCACGTGGTAGAGGCTGGAAAACTCGCGCAGCGATTCGTCGGTAAGGATCAGCTGGTAAAGCGCCACATCGGCGGTCACCGGCAGCCCCAGGCCTTGAGCCTGGGCGATCAGGCGTGCGCCACGGGCGCTGGTGATCTGGGTGAAGTGGGCACGCACACCGGTCTGCTCCACCAGCAACAGGTTGCGCGCCAGGGCCACGGTTTCGGCGGTTTCCGGGATACCCGGCAAGCCAAGGAAACTGGCCATGGCGCCTTCGTGGGCCAGCCCGCCCTGGGCCAGGTCGCGGTCCTGGGAGTGGAACACCACGGTCAGGTCGAACGTGGCGGCATACTCCAGCGCCCGCGCCAGGGTGCGGTTGTTGGGGATTTCCTTCAGGCCGTTGCCGAACGCCACGCAGCCGGTGTCGCGCAGCGCGACCAGTTCGGCCAGTTGCTCGCCTTCTAGGCCCTTGGTCAGGGCACCGATAGGGTACACCTTGCTGTTGGCCGCTTCCCGGGCACGGTCCAGGATCAGCTCGGTCACGGCCGAGGTGTCTAGTACCGGCTTGGTTTGCGGCGGGCAGCACAGGCTGGTGACGCCGCCAGCCACGGCGGCCCGGGTTTCACTGGCGATGGTGCCCTTGCGGCTGTAGCCCGGCTCGCGCAGAGACACGCCCAGGTCGACAAGGCCCGGTGCGGCGACCAGGCCATCGGCCTGGATCGTGCGGCTGGCGGTGAAGCCGGCCGGTGCTGCGCCAATGGCGGCGATGCGGCCACCGTCCAGGTGCAGGTCGGTGACCTGGTCCAGGCCACTGACAGGGTCGATGACCCGTGCGCCGAGAATGCTGAGGGTCACTGGGCGTTCTCCTGGTCGTATTGACGTTGGGCGTTTTGCCCGCTCATTGCCATGGACAGCACGGCCATGCGCACGGCGATGCCGTAGGTAACCTGGTTCAGAATCACCGAATGCTTGCCGTCGGCCACTGCCGACTCGATCTCCACGCCACGGTTGATCGGCCCGGGGTGCATGACGATGGCGTCGGGTTTGGCGCCGGCCAGGCGTGCGGTGGTCAGGCCGAACAGGCGGTAGAACTCGCCTTCGCTGGGCAGCAGGCCACCGGCCATGCGCTCACGCTGCAGGCGCAGCATGATCACCACGTCCACATCCTTCAGGCCTTCGGCGAGGTCGTTATAAACCTTGACGCCGTACTGCTCGATACCGATGGGGATCAGGGTTTTCGGGCCGATCACGCGGATGTCCGGGCAACCCAGCGCCTTGAGCGCCAGCATGTCGGAGCGGGCCACGCGCGAGTGCAGGATGTCGCCGACGATGGCCACCGACAGGTTCTCGAAGCTGCCCTTGTGCCGACGGATGGTGAGCATGTCGAGCATGCCCTGGGTCGGGTGCGCATGGCGACCGTCGCCACCGTTGATCACGGCAACTTCCGGGCACACGTGTTCGGCGATGAAGTGCGCAGCGCCAGAGTCGGAATGGCGCACCACGAACATGTCGGCGGCCATGGCCTCCAGGTTGCGCAAGGTGTCGAACAGGGTTTCGCCCTTGCTGGTCGAGGAGGTCGACACATTCAGGCTGATCACGTCGGCCGACAGGCGCTGGGCCGCCAGTTCGAAGGTGGTGCGGGTACGGGTGGAGTTTTCGAAGAACACGTTGCACACGGTCTTGCCGCGCAGCAGCGGGACTTTTTTCACCGCCCGGGCGCCCACTTCGAGGAAGGAGTCGGCGGTGTCGAGGATTTCGGTGAGCAGTTCGCGGGGCAAACCGTCGAGCGAGAGAAAGTGGCGCAGCTGGCCCTGATCATTGAGCTGCAGCGGGCGCTTGGCGTCGATTGGCGTCATCGCGGGGGACTCTTAAAGGGCGGAAGCGGGGGCAAGGTCCTGGCGCTCGAGGGCGAGCGGTGCGGGTCCGGACAATTTTACCCGTTCATGGGCCGCCAGTGACAGGGTGGCACCCAGCACATTCGGGCGAATGGGCAACTCGCCGGCATCCAGGTCCAGCAGGCAGACCAGGGTAACGCTGGCCGGGCGGCCGTAGTCGAACAGTTCGTTCAGGGCGGCGCGAATGGTACGGCCGCTCATCAGCACGTCATCCACCAGCACCAGGTGCTGGCCCTCGACCTCGAACGGCAGCTCGGAGGGGCGTACCTGCGGGTGCAGGCCGTTCTGGCTGAAATCATCGCGGTAGAACGAAACGTCCAGGGCACCCATGGGGCTGGCGTCGCCCATGGCTTCCTGCAGGGCTTGGGCAACCCAGACGCCGCCCGTACGGATACCGATATAGCGCGGCTCGGTGATGCCGCGGCGTGCCAGATGGGCACGCAGGTCGACCGCCATCTGCCGAATCAGCGCGGCGGGATCGGGTAGGCTCATAACAGGCTCCTCGCAAGGGTGCGCCGGTGGGTGGCCGGCAGCAGAAGTGATCAGGTATTGGCCTCCAGCCAGCCCTGCAGCAGCAGCGCAGCGGCAATGGCATCGACCGGGTTGTCGCGGTAGCTGCCGCGCTGGCCGCCCCGGGCCATGCGTTCACCTTTGGCTTCGAAGGTGGTCAGGCGCTCGTCGTGGGTATGCACGGGCAGGTTGAAACGGCCATTGAGGCGGCGGGCGAATTTCTCGGCGCGAGCGCTCATTTCGCTGGGGGTGCCGTCCATGTTCAGGGGCAGGCCGACGACGATGGCATCAGGTTTCCACTCGGCGATCAGGCGTTCTACCTGCGCCCAGTCCGGCACACCGTTCTGCGCTTTCAGGGTGCACAGTTCGCGGGCCTGGCCGGTAACGACCTGGCCCACTGCAACGCCAATCTGCTTGCTGCCGTAGTCGAAACCCAGCAGCAGGCGGGGTTCGGCAGGCTGCTCGGCCATCAGGCGTGCCCCGCCTGGCTGGTGAGCAGGTGCAGGTTGATGCCCAGGCTGGCAGCGGCCGCTTCAAGGCGCAGGTCGCTGGCCAGGCCAAAGATGATTTCCGGGTCGAACGGGCAGTTGAGCCAGGCGTTGTCGGCCAGCTCGGCCTCCAGTTGGCCGGCTTCCCAGCCGGCATAACCCAGGGTGATCAGGCTTTTTTGCGGGCCCACGCCCTCGGCGATGGCAAACAGCACATCCTGGGAGGTGGACAGCGAAACGCCCTCCAGCTCGACAGTGGCCTGGTAGGTGCACTCGCTGGTGTGCAGCACGAACCCACGGTCGGTCTGCACCGGCCCGCCTTGGTAAATGGGCACCTGCAGGGTGCTGGCTGCGGGCACTTCATCCGGGCGCAACTGCTCGAGGATGTCGGCCAGGTTCAGCTCCTGCGGCCGGTTCACCACAAGCCCCATGGCGCCATGGGCGTTGTGCTCGACGATGTACGTGAGGGTCTGGGCGAAGTTCGGGTCGGCCATGTGCGGCATGGCGATCAGGAACTGGTGCTTGAGGTAGCTCGGCGTGAGGGTCTTCATGGGGGGTAGTGTGGCGCCAGGCAGCGAGGCTGGCAAGGTGCTGCCGTGAAGAGGCAGCACCTGGTTTCGACCTGCGCATGCCTGTAATCATTCGTTAATAAAAATCAATTTGCCCTCCGCGTTCACGTCAATTGACACCTTTTCCTTAGAGGGGTGACCCACCAAGTCGAAAGTCGCGGAAACTTTGATGATTGATTTACGGCTGTCACCGATGTTGTCTTCGCTGGGTTCAAACTTTACGTCGGCGGTGCCTTGCTGCGCTTGATCGAAGTACACGAATGCGAAGCCGTACTTCTCTCGAAACCACTGTCCCCAGCCGAGCGCGACCATGATGTCGGCATTGGGCGAAGTGGTGACGTCAGCACGCCCTGATCGAAGGTTACGGAAAAGTATTTGCAATGCTGGCAAATCACCTTCCTTGTTGACAGGCAATTGGTCATCGTAGACACAGGTCAGCAGTGCCGTTTTATCGGATGCCAATGCATGAAATGCGCCTTTGGCAGACGTGTACTGGATTATCTTATCGCCTCGCTTCAAGCGAACCTGCGTTTTTACAGTCTCCGTGAGGATGTCGGCGCTGGGGGAGTGGCCTTCGGCTTTTGTTAAATCTGCCCAAAAGCGCTGCACGTTTTCTTTGAATTGCTCTTGGAGTTTATTTAGGGGCAATGGGCTGTTCATGGCGTGTAATTCCTCGCGGTTGGATGTACCGCAATTGCACGTCGCTTTGGCTGCAGCCACAACTGGCAAAACTGCTAGATAATCTGCGCCTGGCTCAGGCATCAATTACTGGAAAGCCGGTCCCCTCTAGCAAAGCGCCAGGTGCGGATAATCTCAAGCCGGTCGTATTCAGCCAGGTCCCCGGTAAACGGCGCAAACGGTGCCGCCAGGCGCACGATGCGCTGCGCGGCCTGGTCGAGCACGGGCTGCCCGGACGATTCAAGCACCAGCACCTCGTACAGCGAGCCGTCGCGGTTGATCGAAACCATCATGCGCAGGTTGCCGTAGATCTGCTGCCGACGCGCTTCGTCGGGGTAGTTGAGGTTGCCCACCCGTTCCACTTTCTTGCGCCACTCCTCCTTGTACCAGGCGCCCTTGTCGCGCATGGTGGAGGCAGCATTGAGCCGGTGAATGCGCGGGCGTTTGGCATACAGCTGCTGTTCGTTGGCCAGCTCCGCCTCCAGGCTGGCGATCTGGCTGGACAACTGCGAACTGTCGAACGCCGGAGCCGGCGCTGCCTTGGGCTGGGGTTTGCTTTCCTTGGGCTTGGGCTCGACCTTCTGCGGCTTGGCGGCCTTGGTGGCCACTGCAGCTTTTTGCGGCTTGGGCGGTGGCGCCACTTCCGGCCTGGCGGGCGGGGGCGGGGTGATCTTGTTGATCTTGCTGTCCTGGAAGGGCGCAAGTTCGGTGGTCTTGGGCACTGCTTTCTTGTCCAGCGTACCGCTGCCCTGCTGGTTGTCCTGGGCCTGGAAATCCGCCTTTTGCGGCGGCTTTTCGCTTTTGAAGGTGGCCAGGGTGATATCCATGGTGTGGCTGACCTGGGCGGGCTTGACCACGCTGAAACCCACGCCAAGGATCAACGCCAGGTGCACGAGCGCAGCCAGGAACAGGGTAAAGCCCAGGCGGTCCACCGGGCGTACGCGCGGCGGCAGCAGGTCGGCAGGGATGTCAGCGGGCAGCGTCATCGGTTATCCACGGTCAGCGTCAAGCTTGAGCCACGCCTGTGCAGGTGAGTGGCTCCCGGCGAGCGGCTGCGCATCATACCGCACTCGGCGCTTGTACTTCGTGCCCGCGGTCAGCGGGCCTTGAGCTGGCGATCAATGGCGTCCATCAGCTGGCCGCCGATGTCGGTGTTGTAGGCCGCGTCGATTTCGCGAATGCAGGTAGGGCTGGTGACGTTGATTTCGGTGAGCGAGTCGCCAATCACGTCCAGGCCGACGAACAGCAGGCCCTTTTCACGCAGCACCGGGCCCACCTGGGCCGCGATCCAGCGGTCGCGCTCGGTCAGCGGGCGCGCCTCGCCACGCCCGCCGGCAGCCAGGTTCCCCCGGGTTTCACCACTGGCCGGGATGCGTGCCAGGCAATAAGGCACCGGCTCGCCATCGATCATCAGGATGCGCTTGTCGCCATCGACGATCTGCGGCAGGTAGGCCTGCGCCATGATCTGCTGGGCACCGTGCTGGGTCAGGGTTTCGAGGATCACCGACAGGTTCGGGTCGCCCTGGCGGTGGCGGAACACCGAAGCGCCGCCCATGCCATCGAGCGGTTTGAGGATCACGTCGCCATGGGTGGCGGCGAACTGACGCAGAATGTCGGCGCGCCGGCTTACCAGGGTTGGCGCCATGCACTGCGGGAACTGGGTGGCGAACAGTTTCTCGTTGCAGTCGCGCAGGCTCTGCGGGCGGTTGACCACCAGCACGCCTTCACGCTCGGCCTGCTCCAGCAGGTAGGTGCTGTAGACGAACTCCATGTCGAAGGGCGGGTCCTTGCGCATCAGGATCACGTCCAGGTCGGCCAGGGCGCTGTCCTGCTCATCGCCCAGCTCGAACCAGCGGGACGGGTCGGCGAATACCTTCAGCGGGCGCATCTGCGCGCGGGCCTGGCCGGCACCCAGGTAAAGGTCGGGCTGTTCCATGTAGAACAAGCTCCAGCCGCGCGCCTGGGCAGCCAGCAGCATGGCCAGCGAACTGTCCTTTTTGTAGGAGATGGACGCGATGGGGTCCATGACAATGCCGAGGCGAACGCTCATGGGGTGGTTCCTCTTGGCGGCACGCTGCCGCGATGGATCGAAAGAAAAGTGGCTCAGGGTGGCGCTGCCGACGCCGCCGGTCAAGGGGCATGGCAGATGGAACGGGGCTGCGTACTGTGCTAAAAATGCAGCTGCAAGCCTTGAGCTACAAGCCTCAAGCGACGAGCATCCCTGCTCCGGGCCGCCATTGTCGTGGCGCACGCGTGCAACTTGCAGCTAATTCCCACGGGTAGGCGTTTATGGAACAACCCCTGAAGGTGATGGTGATCGACGATTCGCGCACGATCCGCCGCACCGCGCAGATGTTGCTCGGCGAGGTGGGCTGCGAGGTGATTACCGCCAGCGATGGTTTCGACGCCATGGCCAAGATCGTCGATCACCGGCCGGACATCATCTTCGTCGACGTGCTGATGCCACGGCTGGACGGCTACCAGACCTGCGCCGTGATCAAGCACAACAGTACCTTCAAGGACGTCCCGGTCATCTTGCTGTCGTCCCGCGACGGCCTGTTCGACAAGGCCCGCGGCCGGGTGGTCGGGTCCGATCAGTTCCTGACCAAGCCGTTCAGCAAGGACGAACTGCTCGAGGCAATCCGTGCCCACGTGCCCGGGTTCGCCGTGGAGCAACCTGCCACAGACCCACAACACGCACCCTGACCGCGCCCAGCCATGGCACGGTCTTATTTTTCTGATGGGGAGCCAGCATGGCCCGAGTTCTGATTGTCGACGACTCGCCGACAGAGATGTACCGCTTGACCGAGTGGCTTGAAAAACACGGCCACCAAGTGCTCAAGGCCAACAATGGTGCCGACGGCGTGGCCTTGGCCAGGCAGGACAAGCCCGACGCGGTGCTGATGGACATCGTCATGCCCGGCATGAACGGCTTCCAGGCGACCCGCCAGCTCAGCAAGGACCCGGTAACCCGCGACATTCCGGTGATCGTGGTGACCACCAAGGACCAGGAAACCGACCGCATCTGGGCAACCCGGCAGGGCGCCCGCGACTTCCTGATAAAACCGGTGGAAGAGGATGCGCTGATCGCCAAGCTTCAAGAAGTGCTGGGCGCTTGACCACCCGCCCGCAGGGCGCGTCGCTGACCGCCTTCGAGCTGTTGCTGGACATCGACCGGCGCTGCCGCCTGCTGGTCGCCGACCAGCCCGCCCAAGGCACCCGCCTGCAGCAATGGAGCGGCATCGGTTTTCGCATCGCTGGGCAGTGGTTCGTGGCGCCCATGGGTGAAGTGGCCGAAGTGCTGCGCGAGCCCCGCAGCAGCCGCGTGCCGGGGGTGCAGCCGTGGGTGTGCGGCGTGGCCAACCTGCGCGGCCGGCTGTTGCCGGTGATGGACCTGGGCCGCTTTCTGGGGTTGGGCCACGCTACGGCGGGCAAGCAGCGGCGCGTGCTGGTGCTGGACCATGAAGACCTGTTCGTCGGCCTGCTGGTGGACGAGGTACTCGGCCTGCAGCACTTTGCCCTGGACAGCCTGCAACTGGCGCCGCCGTTCCCCCTGGCCGAAACGGCCGCCCCCTTCGTGCAAGGGCATTTTCACCGCGCACGTGACTGGGCAATCTTCAGCCCCTTCGCCCTGGCCCAGGCGCCGGGCTTTCTCGATGTGGCGTTATAGGACGTGCGAACGTGAACAACCCAGCTACCCCGGTCACCGCCACCACCGTGACGCCCCGCACGCGCAGCATCGCGCAGATCACCGTGCTGTTCCTGATCCTGATCCTGTCGATCATCCTGCTGTTCGCCAATTTCGCCTACCTCAACACCCAGTCCAACTACGACAAACAGTACATCGGCCATGCAGGCGAGCTGCGGGTGCTGTCCCAGCGCATTGCCAAGAATGCGACCGAAGCGGCGACCGGCAAGGCGCTGGCGTTCCGCTTGCTGTCCGACGCGCGCAACGACTTCGAGCGGCGCTGGGGCTACCTGCGCCACGGCGACAAGGCTACCGGGCTCCCGCCGGCGCCACCCAAGGTGCGCGACGAAATGGAGGCGGTGCGTGACGACTGGGAAAACCTGCGCAAGAGCACCGACACCATCCTGGCCAGCGAGCAGACCGTGCTGTCGTTGCACCAGGTGGCGGCAACGCTTGCCGAAACGGTGCCCCAGTTGCAGGTGGAGTACGAGAAGGTGGTCGAAATCCTGCTGAAAAGCGGCGCGCCTGCCAGCCAGGTTGCCGTTGCCCAGCGCCAGTTGCTGCTGGCCGAGCGTATATTGGGTTCGGTGAACACGGTGCTTGCCGGTGACGACGCTGCAGCCCAGGCGGCGGACGCGTTCGGCCGCGATGCCGGCCGCTTCGGTCAGGTGCTCGAGGGCATGCTCAAAGGCGATGCCAGCATCGATGTGACCCGGGTCGAGGATGCCGATGCCCGTGCCCGCCTGGCCGATATCGCCGAACTGTTCCAGTTCGTGGCAGGCTCGGTGGACGAAATTCTTGAAACCTCGCCTGAGCTGTTCAAGGTGCGTGAGGCTGCCGGCAATATCTTCAGCCTGTCGCAAACCCTGCTGGACGAAGCTTCGCACCTGGCCAACGGGTTCGAGAACCTGGCCAGCGGCCGTACCCTGGATACCGTTGGCGGTTATGCCCTGGGCCTGCTGGCGCTGGCGTCGATCATCCTCATCGGCCTGGTGATGGTGCGCACCACCAACCGGCAGCTGCGCGAGACGGCTGAAAAGAACGAACGCAACCAGCAGGCGATCATGCGCCTGCTGGACGAAATCGAGGAACTGGCCGACGGCGATCTCACCGTGACCGTCTCGGTAACCGAGGACTTCACCGGCGCCATTGCCGACTCGATCAACTACTCCGTGGACCAGCTGCGCGACCTGGTCGCTACCATCAACCACAGCGCGGTACAGGTGGCAGCGGCGGTGCAGGATACCCAGAACACCGCACGGCAGCTGGCCAAGGCCTCCGAGCAGCAGGCCGAGCAGATCAGCGAAGCGTCCGAGGCGGTAGGCGACATGGTCGAATCCATCGACCGGGTGTCGGCCCATGCCTACGAGTCGGCCAAGGTCGCCGAGCGCTCGGTGGCCATCGCCAACAAGGGCAACGAGGTGGTGCACAACACCATCGACGGCATGAACAACATCCGTGAGCAGATCCAGGACACGGCCAAGCGCATCAAGCGCCTGGGTGAGTCCTCCCAGGAAATTGGCGACATCGTCAGCCTGATCGACGACATTGCCGACCAGACCAACATCCTGGCCCTCAACGCGGCCATTCAGGCTTCCCTCGCCGGCGAGGCCGGGCGCGGGTTTGCCGTGGTCGCCGACGAGGTGCAGCGCCTGGCCGAACGCTCCTCTTCGGCCACCCGGCAGATCGAGGCCCTGGTGCGCACCATCCAGGCCGACACCAACGAAGCTGTCATCTCCATGGAGCAGACCACTGCCGAGGTGGTGCGCGGTGCCCGCCTGGCCCAGGACGCCGGGGTGGCGCTGGCCGAGATCGAAGGCGTGTCGCAGAACCTCGCCGACCTTATCCACAGCATCTCCGACGCAGCCCAGTTGCAGACGTCTTCGGCCGGGCAGATATCCCATACCATGGCGGTGATCCAGCAGATTACCGCGCAAACCTCCGCAGGCTCCGGTGCGACCGCCGACAGCATCCGCCACCTGGCGCGCATGGCCAGCGAAATGCGCCGGTCGGTGTCGGGCTTCACGCTGCCGCCGCCTGCCGAGCCCCAGTGAGGATGCCCATGCCCATGTCTGGTGCTGCTGCAAGCCCGGCCCGCCACGATACGGTAGCGCTGGCTTGGGCCAAGCCTGCCCTGCTTGACTGCCTGGGGCAGGCACGCCAGGCGCTGGAACGCTTTGCCGGCGAACCCGGCGACCTGTCCATGATGGCCTTTGTGGTGGACAACCTGCACCAGGTGCATGGCTGCCTGCACATGCTTGAACTGCCCGGTGCCACCCGCCTGGCCGAAGAGCTGGAGCTGCTCGCCAGGGCGCTTGCCGACGGCCAGGTCAGCCCACGCGGGGACTGCCTGGGTGTGTTGTTCCGCGGCCTGGAGCAACTGCCGTCGTACCTGGAGCGGCTACGGGGTGCGCGCCACGACCTGCCGTTGGTGATGATACCGCTGCTCAACCAGCTGCGCGCCTGCCGGGGCGCCGAGCCTGTGGCCCAAGGCAGCCTGATCGGCGGCGCCGCGCAGCGGTTCGCCGGGCCCGACGACCTCGCCAACCTCGACCTGTCGTTGGCTAACTGGCGCGACCAGGTGCAGGCCGGGCCGGGGCGCGATGCGCTGCGTTCGGTGGTAAGCGCGCTGTGTGACGACCTGATGCGCATCAAGGAGCGCCTGGACCAGTTCGTGCGCAGCGACCGTGAGCACAGCGAACAGCTCGACGGGTTGCTGGCGCCGCTGCGCCACGTTGCCGATACCCTGGCCGTGCTGGGCTTTCAGCAGCCTCGGCGGGTGATCATCGACCAGGTGCTGGCGTTGCAGGGCCTGGCCCAGGGCGGGCAAGCGGCGGACGACAGTGTGTTGATGGATGTGGCCGGCGCGTTGCTGTATGTCGAGGCCAGCCTGAACGGCATGGTCGGGCCCCTGGAAGAAAGCGGCCACGGCGGCCTGCCAGGTTCAGACCTGGCCGAGATCCGTCAGGTGGTGTTTGAAGAGTCGCTGAACGTGCTGCAGCAGGCCAAGGACCTGATCGGTGATTGCCTGGAATCGGGTTGGCCGCGGCAGCGCCTGCAGGCCCTGCCGGGGTTGTTGCAGCAGGTGCGGGGCGCCTTGGCGATGCTGATGTTGCCGGCCGCCGCCGAACTGTTCGAAGGCAGCGCCAGCTACGTGCAAGGCTGGTTGCAGCACCTGGAGGCCGAGCCCCCTGCCGACGAGCTGGCGCAGCTGGCCGATGCCCTGAGCGCTGCCGAGGGCTACCTGCAATGGCGCGTGGCCGACCCCCTGGCCGACGGCCAGCCCTTCATCGACATGGCCCGCGCCAGCCTGGCCGCGCTGGGTGTGCACTGCAAGCAAGCCCAGGATGCCCCTGTTGGCCGTGTTGACGGCGATGGCGTGGACGATGAGCTGCGCGAGGTGTTTCTTGAAGAAGCCGGTGAACTGCTGCCGGAAATAGAGCGGCACTGGCTGCGCTGGCGCGCCGACAACCAGCAGCGGCAAGCCTTGCTGGACATGCGCCGGGCGTTGCACACGCTCAAGGGCAGCGGCCGCATGGTGCATGCCGAGGCAGTTGCAGAGCTGGCCTGGGGGGCCGAGCACCTGCTCAACCGCGTACTGGAAGGCCGTGGCGTGCTGGGGCCGGACAGCCAGCTGGCGATGCAGCAGGCGTTCGTTCACCTGCCGGACCTGCTGGCCGACTTTGCTGCAGGCCAGTTGCCGCAACTGACCGAGATCGAGCAGTTGGCCGGGCGCCTGCACGCCCTGGCTGAAGGCAAGGCTGCCGGGGCGGCCAAGGTCGATGGGCTGGACCCGCAGTTGCTGGAGGTCTTCCGCAGCGAAGCCCAGGGCCACCTGGCCAGCATTGAAGGTTTTCTTCACAGCGCAGTGGGCCCCGAGGTGCCGGTCAGCGATGCCTTGCAGCGGGCCTTGCATACGCTCAAGGGCAGCGCTGCCATGGCCGGGGTGATGCCCGTGGCCGAGCTGGCCACGGCTTTCGACCGGCTTGTACGTGAATACAAAGGCCACCAATTGCCCCTGCAGGCCGCCGAGGTTGAATGGCTGCACGCGGCCCACTGCCTGTTTCTGCAGGCCCTGGCGCAACTGGGCAGCAGCCCCCTGGCACCCTTGCCGGGCGCTACCGCGCTGATCGAGCAGGTGGGCGTAGCGGTGGACGAACGCCTGGCTGGCGCCCACGCCAGCTTGCCGACCACGCGGCGACGTGCCCGTGACCCGCAAGCGGTGGCCGCGTTTCTTAGCCAGGCCATGGACAGCCTGATGGATGCCGAAGCGCTGTTGTCTGGCTGGCAGCAACAGCCCGGCCAGCGAGACGGGCTCGAAACCCTGCTGGACGAAATGACCCAGCTTGGCCATGCCGCGCACCAGGCCGACCTGTGGCAGGTGGACGAGGTGTGCGAGGCGCTGCTCGACCTGTACGGCGCCGTGGAGGAGGGCAGCCTGCCGGCCGACCCGCGCTTCTTCGCCCAGGCGCACCAGGCCCACGAAGCGTTGCTCGACATGCTGGACGAACTGGCGGCCGGCCAGGACGTGGTCGCCCGCCTGGAGCTGGTGCAAAGCCTGCGTGACCTGCTGGGCGAAGGCCTGGCGCCGGATGCCACCGGCCTGGTCGGCCTGGACACGGTCACCCCGTTGCACCCGGACATGGACCTGAGCGATGCCCTCGGCCTTGGGCAGGTGCCTGCGCCGGCACTGGCTGAGCCATCGCCGTTGCCGCCTCAGGGCCCGGATAACCCCGGCGAAGAGTTGCTCGAGGTATTTCTCGAAGAAAGCTCGGATATCGTCGAGAGTGCCGCCGCCGCACTGGCCCGCTGGCAGGCGGACCCGCGCAACAGCGCCGAGGTGGACAACCTGATGCGCGACTTGCACACCCTCAAGGGCGTTGCGCGCATGGTCGAGATCGGCCCCATCGGTGACCTGGCCCATGAACTGGAGTTTCTGTACGAGCTGCTGGCCGCAGGGCGCCTGCCACCTGGCGGGGCATTGTTCGCCCTGTTGCAAAATTGCCATGATCGCCTGGCGCAGATGCTCGATGCCGTGCGCCTTGGCCAGCCGCTGCATGCCGCCACGGCACTGATCGATTACATCCGCAATTTCAGCGGTGCCGCCCTGGCCGATAACGCAGCGCGCCAGGGGCCTGTTGAAGCGTTGAGCAGCGAGGTGCCCGCGCTTGCCCCGGAGCGCGCGCCGGGCGACATGGTCAAGGTCGATGCCGAGCTGCTGGACGACCTGGGCAACCTGGCCGGTGAGCACTCCGTCATTCGTGGGCGTATCGAGCAGCAAGTGAACGATGCCCAGTTCACCCTCAATGAAATGGAAACCACCCTGGAGCGTATGCGCGACCAGCTGTTGCGGCTGGATATCGAAACCCAGGGGCGTATTTCCAGCCGTCAGCAGCTTGAAAGCGACATCTATGACGACTTCGACCCGCTGGAAATGGACCGCCATTCGCAGTTGCAGCAGCTGTCCCGGGCCTTGTTCGAATCCGCCTCCGACTTGCTCGACCTCAAGGAAACCATGGCCCAGCGTGCCCAGGAAGCCTACGGGCTGTTGCAGCAGCAGGCGCGCGTGAACAGCCAGTTGCAGGAGGGCCTCACCGCCACCCTGATGGTGCCGTTCGAGCGCCTGGTGCCGCGCTTGCAGCGGGTGGTGCGGCAGGTGGCGAGCGAGCTGGGCAAGCATGTGGAACTGGTGGTGGGCAATGCCGAGGGTGAACTGGACCGCAGCGTGCTCGAACGCATGGTGGCGCCGCTGGAGCACATGCTGCGCAATGCCGTGGACCACGGCCTGGAAAGCCGGGCAGCCCGCCTGGCAGCCGGCAAGCCTGAGCAGGGCACCATTCACCTGAACCTGCTGCACGAAGGCGCCGACATTGTCATCGAGATGACCGATGACGGCGCCGGCGTACCCTTGGAAGCCGTACGACTCAAGGCGATCAAACGTGGCCTGCTCGACCCGCAGGCACAGTTGAGCGACCACGAGATCCTGCAGTTCATCCTGCGGCCCGGTTTTTCCACTGCCGAGAAAATCACGCAGATTTCCGGGCGCGGGCTGGGCATGGATGTGGTGCACGAGGAGGTCAAGCAACTGGGTGGCTCGATGAGTATCGAGTCGGCGCCGGGCAAGGGCGCGCGGTTTTTGATCCGCCTGCCGTTCACCGTGTCGATCAACCGTGCGCTGATGGTGCATTTGGGCGATGAGCAGTACGCCATCCCGCTCAATACCATCGAGGGCATCGTGCGCGTACCGCCCGCCGAGCTGGCCGCGTGCTACGAGCAAGAACCGCCACAGTATGTGTACGCCGGCCACGAGTACCAGCTGCGTTACCTGGGTGAACTGCTGCAGGGCGGTGCACGCCCGGCCCTGCTGGGGCAGAGCGTGCCGTTGCCGGTGCTGCTGGTGCATTCCCAGGAGCAGTCGTTCGCGATCCAGGTCGACAGCCTGTCGCCCAGCCGCGAGATCGTGGTCAAGAGCCTGGGGCCGCAGTTTGCTGCGGTCGCCGGCCTTTCCGGGGCGACATTGCTGGGCGATGGCAGGGTGGTGCTGATTCTGGACCTGCTTGGCCAGTTGCGCGGCCAGCAGCGGCGCCTGGCGCGGTTGCCGGGTGGCGTACCGCAGTTGCAGTTGCTGGGCCCGGCACCGCGCAAGGCCTTGCTGGTGATGGTGGTGGACGACTCGGTGACCGTGCGCAAGGTCACCAGCCGCCTGCTCGAGCGCCATGGCATGAGTGTGATCACCGCCAAGGATGGGGTGGACGCCATGGCCCTGCTTGAAGAGCATCGCCCCGACGTGCTGCTGCTGGACATCGAAATGCCGCGCATGGACGGTTTCGAGGTGGCCACCCGCATTCGCCGTGACGAACGCATGCAACAATTGCCCATCATCATGATCACCTCACGCACCGGCCAAAAGCACCGCGACCGTGCCATGGCCATCGGCGTCAACGAGTACCTGGGCAAGCCGTATCAGGAGTCGCTGCTGCTGCAAAGCATTGCCCACTGGAGCCAGCCCCATGCTTGAACTGATCGCCGGGCAGCGCAGCAGCCTGACTGGCCTGCTGCTGACCCTGGGTGACCGTACCCTGGTGCTGCCCAACGTGGCGGTGGCGGAACTGAGCGGGCAGCGCAACCTGGTGTGCCAGCGTGGCGACCCGCCCTGGCACCTGGGCTGGGTGGACTGGCGTCAGCAGCGGCTGCCGCTGATTGGCTTCGAGGCCGCATGCGGCACCGAGACCCCATGTGGCGACCGTGCGCGCGTGGTGGTGCTCAATGCTTTGGGCGACACCGGCCTGCGCTACCTGGCATTGCTGCTGCAGGACATTCCGCGTTCGTGCAAGCTCGACAGCCAGCTCAACTACGTGGATGTACCGTTGAGCCCGCTGGAACTTGCAGCCGTGCAGGTGGGCGACCAGGTTGCCCGGGTACCCGACCTGGTAGGGCTGGAGCGCCTGGTGCGTGATGCCCAGCGCAGCGGCAAGCTAGGCCAGTCCAGTAGCCTGGATGACTGAGCGACCCGCTTGGCGCATGAAACTTGCCGCTTGATGAAAGGTCTTCTAGCACATGTATTACGGTGAACGTTTCAATGCCTGGACCCACCTGGTGGGTGCGGTTCTGGCCTGTATCGGTGCCATCTGGCTGATCGTCAGCGCGGGGCTGCAAGGCGACCCATGGAAGATCGTCAGCTTCTCGATCTACGGCGGCACGCTGCTGCTGCTGTACAGCATCTCCACCCTTTACCACAGCACCCGTGGGCGGGCGAAGGTGATCATGCGCAAGCTCGATCACCTGTCCATCTACCTGCTGATTGCCGGCAGTTACACACCGTTCTGCCTAGTGAGCCTGCGTGGCCCCTGGGGCTGGAGCCTGTTTGGCGTGGTGTGGGGGCTGGCCGTGCTGGGCATGCTGCAGGAGATCAAGCCACGCTCCGAAGCGCGGGTACTGTCCATCATCATTTACGCGGTGATGGGCTGGATCGTGCTAGTGGCTGTCAACCCGCTGCTGCATACGCTGGGCAGCGCCGGGTTTGCCTGGCTGGCCGCAGGCGGGGTGTTCTATACCGTGGGTATCATCTTCTTCGCCTTCGACCGGCGCTTCCGTCACTGGCACGGCATCTGGCACCTGTTCGTGATCGCCGGCAGCCTCATGCACTTCGTGGCGGTTTCGTTCTACGTGCGTTAGAAGTCGCCCCACAGTTGCTGCGCCACGGCCAGTGCCACCACCGGCGCGGTTTCGGTGCGCAGCACACGCGGCCCAAGGCGTGCGGCCTGGAAACCGGCCGCCTTTGCCTGCTCGACTTCATGGTCGTTCAGGCCGCCCTCTGGGCCGATCAGGAAGGCCAGGGTAGCGGGCCTGGCATGGCTTGCGAGTGGCTCGGCCACCGGGTGCAACACCAGCTTGAGGTCGGCTGCGGTGTTGGCCAGCCACTCTGAAAGCGTCTGAGGGGGGTGAATGACAGGTAGCGTGGAGCGCCCGCATTGCTCGCAGGCGCTGATCGCCACCTGGCGCCAGTGGGCCAGGCGCTTGTCGGCGCGTTCGTCCTTCAGGCGCACTTCGCAGCGTTCGCTGACAATCGGTGTGATCTGGCTGACACCCAGTTCGGTGGCCTTCTGGATCGCCCAGTCCATGCGTTCGCCCCGTGACAGGCCCTGGCCCAGGTGAACCTGCAAGGGGGAGTCGGCCTGGCCTGCAACGGCCTGGTCCAGGGTGACACGCACGGTCTTCTTGCCCACTTCCAGCAGCTGCCCGCGGTACTCCTGGCCGCTGCCATCGAACAATTGCACGGCATCGCCGGGGGCCATGCGCAGTACGCGGCCAATGTAGTGGGCCTGGGCTTCGGGCAGGTCGTGCTCGCCTATGCTCAGGGGGGCGTCGATGAAGAAGCGGGACAATCTCATGGGTCAGGCTCTGATGAAAGGGGCACAGGGCGGGTGGCGAACGAGGGCATCGCCCCCGAGCGCTGTCAGCCGGGGTCGCGGAAGTCGGGGTGGAAGTTGCTCGGTACGGCAACGCTGACGCTGTCGCGGGTGGCAATGTCGATGCCTTCGCTGGCCACTTCCGCCAGGAAGTCGATCTGCTCTGGCGTGATCACGTACGGTGGCAGGAAGTACACCACGCTGCCCAACGGGCGCAGCAGGGCGCCGCGGGTCAGTGCATGCTCGAACACCTTCAGGCCACGGCGCTGCTGCCACGGGTAGGCGACCTTGCCGGCCTTGTCCTGGACCATCTCGATGGCCAGCGCCATGCCGGTCTGGCGTATCTCCGCCACATGCTTGTGGTCGGCGAGGTGCGCCGTGGCCGTGGCCATGCGCTTGGCCAGGGGCTTGTTGGCTTCGATCACGTTGTCCTGTTCGAAGATATCCAGGGTGGCCAGGGCCGCTGCACAGGCCAGCGGGTTGCCGGTGTAGCTGTGCGAGTGCAGGAACGCGCGCAGGGTCGAGTAGTCGTCGTAGAACGCCTGGTACACCTTGTCGGTGGTCAGGCAGGCAGCCAGCGGCAGGTAACCGCCGGTCAGGGCCTTGGACAGGCACAGGAAGTCGGGGCGGATGCCGGCCTGTTCACACGCGAACATGCTGCCGGTGCGGCCAAAGCCGACGGCGATCTCGTCATGGATCAGGTGCACGTCGTAGCGGTCGCAGGCTTCGCGCAGCAGTTTGAGGTACACCGGGTGATACATGCGCATGCCGCCCGCGCCCTGGATCAGCGGCTCGATGATCACCGCGCTGATGGTGGCGTGGTGCTCGGCCAGGGTCTGTTCCATGACGGCGAACAGAGTGCGGGAGTGTTCTTCCCAGCTGACGCCCTCGGGGCGCAGGTAGCAATCGGGGCTCGGCACTTTGAGAGTATCGAGCAACAAGGCCTTGTAGGTTTCGGTGAACAGCGGCACATCACCTACCGACATGGCGGCAATGGTCTCGCCGTGGTAGCTGTTGGTGAGGGTGACGAAGCGCTTTTTGTCCGGTTTGCCGACGTTCTGCCAGTAATGGAAGCTCATCTTCAGCGCCACTTCGATGCACGACGAACCGTTGTCACCGTAGAACACCCGGTCGAGCCCGGCCGGGGTCATGGCCACCAGGCGCTCCGACAGCTCGATCACCGGCTGATGGCTGAAGCCCGCCAGAATCACATGCTCCAGCTGGTCCACCTGGTCCTTGATGCGCTGGTTGATACGCGGGTTGGCGTGGCCGAACACGTTCACCCACCAACTGCTTACCGCATCCAGGTAGCGCTTGCCCTCGAAGTCTTCCAGCCATACGCCTTCGCCGCGTTTGATCGGTATCAGGGGCAGGTGCTCGTGGTCTTTCATCTGCGTGCAGGGGTGCCACAACACCTTGAGGTCGCGTTGCATCCACTGATCGTTGAGGCCCATGGGCACTTCTCCTGGTTTGCGGCGTGGTTCGGCGGGTAAGCCTAAGCAAAGGCGCGGTGCAGGACAACCCGGCAGAAAAAGTGATTTACCTGAAGCACTTGATATCACCACGCTGGCAGGCCTTGCGGCGCTGACGTATTCTAGCGCCTCTCTCGGGGCATTCCGCCTCTCCCCGTTTTTTGTAACCCCTGACTCGGAGTTTGCCGATATGGCTGCTGCTTGGGTGCGCCTGTGCGCGCTGGTATTGATTGGTGTGTCCAGCGGCGCCGCGCTGGCGAGTGACAAGACGCCCACGGCAATTGTGGTGGGCGGCGGTATGGCGGGCCTCACGGCCGCTTACGAGTTGCAGAACAAAGGCTGGCAGGTGACCGTGCTGGAAGCCAAACCTGGCATGGGCGGGCGCTCGGGCCTGGCCACCAGCGAATGGATCGGCAATACCAAGGCGCAGCCGGTACTGAACCAGTACCTGGACCGCTTCAAGCTCGACACGTTGCCAGCGCCCGAGTTTGTCCGTACCCCTGGCTACCTGATCGATGGCGAATATTTCAGTGCCGCCGACCTTGCCGTGAAGCAGCCGGCCACCGCCGAGGCGCTCAAGCGCTACGAAAAAACCGTCGATGACCTGGCGCGCTCCATCGACGACCCGCTGAAGCCACAGGCGACCAGCACGCTGTTCGCCCTGGACCAGATCACCGTGTCTTCCTGGCTGGACAAGCTGCAGTTGCCCGCCACCGCGCGCCAGTTGGTCAACCAGCAAATCCGTACCCGTTACGACGAGCCGTCGCGCCTGTCGCTGCTGTACTTCGCCCAGCAGAACCGCGTGTACCGTGATGTGAGCGACCGCGACCTGCGCGCGGCACGCCTGCCAGGCGGCAGCCCGGTACTGGCCCAGGCTTTCGTCAAGCAACTGAAAACCATCAAGACCAGCTCGCCAGTCACCGCCATCGTGCAGGACAAGGACGGCGTGACCGTGAAGGTGGGCAGCGTGGGCTACCGTGCCGACTACCTGGTGATGGCCGTGCCGCTGCGTGCCTTGGCCAAGATCCAGATGACCCCCGGCCTGGACAACCAGCACCTGGCGGCGATCAAGGGCACCAACTACGGCTGGCGCGACCAGCTGATGCTCAAATTCAAGAAGCCGGTGTGGGAAAGCCGCGCGCGCATGTCGGGCGAAATCTACAGCAACACTGGCCTGGGCATGCTGTGGATCGAGCCGGCCCTGAAAGGCGGTGCCAACGTGGTGATCAACCTGTCGGGTGACAATGCCCGCCTGTTGCAGGCCTTCGGCGACAAGCAGATGGCCGACCAGGTGCTGATCCGCCTGCATGCCTTCTATCCGCAGGCTCGTGGCGCCTTTACCGGGTACGAAGTGAAGCGCTACAGCGCAGATGTGGGTACCGGCGGCGCGTACCTGGCCTATGGCCCAGGCCAGATCAGCAAGTATTGGCGGCTGTGGGAGCGCCCGGTGCAGCGCGTGGCGTTTGCCGGTGAGCA
This sequence comes from Pseudomonas sp. S32, assembly GCF_016648095.1. Taxonomy (NCBI): domain Bacteria; kingdom Pseudomonadati; phylum Pseudomonadota; class Gammaproteobacteria; order Pseudomonadales; family Pseudomonadaceae; genus Pseudomonas; species Pseudomonas sp. S32. The sequence goes on along the minus strand of NZ_JACVVF010000014.1, from coordinate 13,739 downwards.
TACCGATGCGCTGTACCCAGGCACCCTGGAAGGTGCCCTGCGCAGCGGCCAGCGGGCCGCCAGCCAGGTGCAGGACCTGTTGGCCGGCAAGTCGTTCGACCCGGTCAAGGCTGCGCCAGTGGCCGCGACGGCGGCTGCCGGGGCTGCTGCAGCCAAGCAGGGCAAGGGTGGGTTCTTCTCCAACCTGTTCGGTGGCTCCTCCGACAAGGCCGATGCAGCGGACAAGGCGCCGGCCAAGGCAGACGCAAAACCTGCTGACAAGGCCGAGCAGGGCAAGCCAGGGTTCTTCTCGCGGCTGTTCGGCGGTGGCGACAAAGCGCCCGAGCCAGCTGCCAAGGCGGATGAGGTAGCGCCAGCGCCGGCTCCAGCCCCTGCGCCTGCGCCAGCACCTGCCCCCGCGCAGCCGGCGGCCCCCGCACCGGTGGCCAAGCCCGCGCCTGCCAAGCCTGCTGCGGCCAAGCCTGCCGCAAGCAAGCCGGCGCCCGCCAAGCACACCCCTGCACACAAGCCGGCCCACAAGCCTGCTGACGCCAAAAAAGCCCCCGCCAAGGCAGCACCTGCGAAGAAAGCAGTGACTGATACCCAGGCCAAAGCGGGCTGACCTGCAGTCAGCGCCGGTGCCATCGCCCGTGAGCGGCGATGAGCCGGCGCTGGCAGCCGTCATTCAACGCCTTCCGTTAACGTTTCCTTAATAACGGCTCGTAACAATTGCTATCGGATTTCTCGATAATCCATAGCAATTTTTTCCGCTTTTATTCGATACGTTTCGCGCTAGTCTGTGCACAGCTTTCACGGGGAAGTAGGTCATCATGCAACTGCGCAATTCACCTTCACGCTACGGCGTTGTCAGTATGGTCATGCATTGGGGCGTGGCGCTCACCGTTTTCGGGTTGTTCGGTCTGGGCCTCTGGATGGTCGGCCTCGACTACTACAGCCCGTGGCGCAAGGCAGGCCCTGACCTGCACAAGAGCATCGGCCTGGTGTTGTTGGCCGTCATGCTGCTGCGGGTACTGTGGCGCTTCGTCAGCCCGCCGCCACCGGCACCTGCCAGCCACGGCCCGCTTACCCGGGTGGCTGCAAAGCTTGGGCACCTGGGCTTGTACCTGGGGTTGTTTGCGCTGATGACTGCCGGTTACCTGATCTCCACCGCCGATGGCGTTGGCATTCCGGTGTTCGGCTTGTTCGAAGTGCCTGCACTGGTCAGCAACCTGCCGGACCAGGCCGACGTGGCTGGGGTGGTACACCTGTGGCTGGCGTGGGGCGTGGTGATCTTCGCGGGGTTGCATGGCCTTGCTGCACTCAAGCACCATTTCATTGACCGTGACGCGACCCTCACCCGCATGCTGGGCCGCAAAGCTTGATCCTCAACTCAATTGCAAAGGAAGGAAGTGACGATGTTGAAAAAGACTTTTGCCGCTCTGGCGCTCGGTACCGCTCTGCTCTCCGCCGGCCAGGTCATGGCTGCCGAGTACAAGATCGACAAGGAAGGCCAGCACGCATTCGTTGACTGGAAGATCAGCCACCTGGGCTACAGCTTCATTCACGGCACGTTCAAGGACTTCGACGGCAACTTCAGCTGGGACAGCGCCAAGCCTGAAGCCAGCAAGATCAGCGTCGATCTGAAAACCGCCAGCCTGTGGTCGAACCACGCTGAGCGTGACAAGCACATCGCCAGCGCCGATTTCCTGGATGTGAAGAAATACCCGGATGCGAAGTTCGTCTCCACCAGCGTCAAGTCCACGGGTGACAAAACCGCTGACGTGACCGGCGACCTGACCCTGCATGGCGTGACCAAGCCGGTCACCTTCAAGGCCACCTTCAATGGTGAGGGCAAGGACCCATGGGGCGGCGAGCGCGCAGGCTTCAATGCCACCACTACCCTTAACCTGAACGACTTCGGTATCAAAGGCCCAGGCCCGACTTCGCAGACCCTGGATCTGGATATCAGTGTTGAAGGCGTGAAGCAGAAGTAATTGCTGTGTGAATGAGAAAGGGGCCGCTAAGCGGCCCCTTTTTTGTTGTCAGCCCTTGCGCGTCAACAGCGCAGGCCGCTCACCGCGTGGGCGGGCGGGCAGGTCTTCCAGTTGCTCAGGCGTCGGGAAACGGTCGAGCTTGGATTCCTTGCGGATGATCACCGGCTGGCTCTGCGGCTGACGAGGGCTGCGTACGGCCGGCTCGGCGTCTTCGCGGGCTGGGCGGCCACGGCCTGCGCCACCATCACGGCGGGCACCGCCACCATTGTTGGCACGGGGCGGGCGCTTTTCACCGGCACCGGAACGTGGCTGGCCGCCATTGCGGGCCTGGCCGCCGCCGCCTCCGTTGCTGCGCTGCTGGCCATTGCCTTGCCCCTGGCCCTGACCGCCAGGGCGACGGTTGCGGCCCTGGCCCTTGCCGTTCTGGTAAGGGCTGACATAGTCGGCACGGTTACCGAAGTTGTCCACATCGTCATCCAGGAACACTTCCGGGTCACGGTCGGCAGGCGCCTTCTGGGTGCTGCCGTTGCTGGCCTGCTGCTGGCGCGGCTTGTTGTCACGCGGTTTGCGTGGCTGCTGCTGGCGCTCACCACTGGCCTGTTTTTCGGCGGGCTTGTCTGCAGCCTGCTGGCGTGTCCGGCCTTTGTCCTTGCCCTTGTCCTTGCGGCCGCCGTTGGCGTCCTTGCTGCCTTCACCACGGGCCTGCTGGTTGCGCCCGCCGCGGCCGTTGGGCTGCTGGCGCTCGCGCACTTCCGGCTTTTCGGCTTCTACCTGGCTGGCGTCGAAGCCCATCAGGTCGCCGTCGGCGATTTTCTGCCGGGTTACCCGCTCGATGCTTTTGAGCAGCTTCTCTTCGTCGGGTGCAACCAGGGAAATCGCTTCACCCGAACGGCCGGCACGGCCAGTACGGCCAATACGGTGTACGTAGTCTTCTTCTACGTTGGGCAGTTCGAAGTTGACCACATGGGGCAGTTGGTCGATGTCCAGGCCACGCGCTGCAATATCGGTGGCAACCAGTACGCGCACGGTGTTGGCCTTGAAGTCAGCCAATGCCTTGGTGCGGGCGTTCTGGCTCTTGTTGCCGTGGATGGCCGCGGCGGTGAGGCCGTGCTTTTCCAGGTACTCGGCCAGGCGGTTGGCGCCGTGCTTGGTGCGGGTGAACACCAGAACCTGCTCCCACGCGCCGAGGGTGATCAGGTGCGCCAGCAGGGCCCGCTTGTGGCTGGCGGGCAGGCGGTAGACGCGCTGCTCGATACGCTCGACGGTGGTGTTGGGCGGGGTGACCTCGATACGCTCCGGGTTGTGCAGGAGCTTGTCGGCCAGGTCGGTGATGTCTTTGGAGAACGTGGCTGAGAACAGCAGGTTCTGGCGCTTGGACGGCAGGCGTGCCAGCACCTTCTTCACGTCATGGATGAAGCCCATGTCGAGCATGCGGTCGGCTTCATCGAGGACCAGAATTTCAACGTGGGCCAGGTCGACCTTGCCTTGGCCTGCCAGGTCGAGCAGGCGGCCTGGGCAGGCGACCAGTACGTCGACACCCTTGGCGATGGCCTGGACCTGCGGGTTCATGCCAACACCGCCGAAGATGCAGGCGCTGACCAGTGGCAGGTCACGGGCATACACCTTGAAGCTGTCGTGCACTTGGGCTGCCAGCTCGCGGGTTGGGGTAAGTACCAGTACGCGGGGCTGACGCGGGCCGTGGCGCTGCGACTTGTCGGGGTGGCCGGCAGGGAACAGGCGCTCGAGGATCGGCAGGGCGAAACCGCCGGTTTTACCCGTACCTGTCTGTGCAGCAACCATCAGGTCACGGCCTTGCAACACGGCGGGAATGGCCCGCTGTTGCACGGGGGTCGGCTGGGTATAGCCCGCAGCTTCGATAGCGCGGACAAGAGCCTCGGAGAGACCGAGGGAAGCAAAGGACATGGGCAATCCTGTTCTCGTGTGGGCTGGGCCCGTAGGGATGTTCTGCCTGGCGCGACGGGCATCTATAGGATGCGATCGCGTCCGGTCCAGCTGGGCTTTCACTGCACATCCGGGAAACGGAAGGCTGACGCCAGGGTGCGTCTATGCCGATCGGGATGCCTGTTGCGAGGCCGAGCGTCCGGGCGTGAGCCGGGCGGGAAGGCCCGAGTATAACAGAGCTAGCGCGCTGTGCTGCTTTCCTGCTGCTCAACGGCGTCAAGAATGTTGTTGGGGTCGTTTATGTAACGCGCGATGATGGCCGCATAGGCCGGCTCCTGCTTGAAACGCCGCAACTCCTCGGCAAAAGCCTGGGCCAGGGCCTCGCGGCCGGGTTTGCGCACCAGGCCCAGGTACTGCGCCTTGCGGCTGATCACCAGGGGCAGCGGTTCGACCTGATGTTGCAGGCCCATGTGCTGGATCAGGTACTGGCCCACCCTGCGGTCGGTGATCGCCAGGTCGATTCGCCCCAGCACCAGCTTGCCGAAGTTGGCTTCATGGGTGGGTGCCGCCTCGCGTTGAAAGGCCGACGCCTGGTTGAACACGGCACCGTAGTCATAGCCAGGTGAGGTACCGATACGCAGGTTGCGGAGGTCGTCCAGGTTATCGACCGAGTGCCGGCGTTTGGTCGCCTGGAACAGCACGAAGTCCACCACCGACATGGGTTCTGCCGGGAACAGCAGGTAGGGGTGACGCGCATCTGACTGGAAAATATCCATGACACCATCGGCCTGGCCCTGTTCGACCATCGCCAGGCAGCGTTTCCAGGGCATGAACTGCCATTCAACCTGTACCCCCAGGCGCGCGAACACCTGGGTGGTAACTTCGACGTCGATGCCGCGTGGTTGGCCATCTTGTTCATACACGTAGGGTGCCCAGTCATCACTTACCAGACGCAGCCGCTCGCCCAGCGCCAGAGGGCTGAGGCAGGTAAGCAGCAGGGTCCAGAACAGGCAGGCGTAATGGCGCATGGCCGGAGATTACGCGCTCGGCCAGGCCAAGGCCAGTACCCGATGGCAAGCCCTCGGCGCGCTCTAGCGCGCCCTCATCAGGTGGGCCTCGACATCCTTGCGCCGCTCGCCCAGCGACAGGCGCAGCCCCGGGTGGCGCAGGCATTGGCGCACATGCTCGGGCGCCACGTGGCCGCACCGGCCAGTGAGGTTTTCCAGCGCCTTGTCCCACCACGCCGGTGCGCACGCCCGGTCGAATTCGTTGGGGTAGGGGTAACAGCCGTACAGCAGCTCGCGTGCGAACTGGCGCTCACGGCTGGGCAGGGTAAGGGTGAGGGCCTTGTAGCCCAGGCGGTGCAATACCGGCGGGCGGGGCAATTGATCATTCACCTTCGCCACATCCGCCAGCGCAGCATCGCTCAGCAGGTCATGGCCATGCTTGCGCAGCCAGGCCTGGATCTTGGCGCGAAACTGCGCCTTGTGGCTCCAGTAGTGGTGGATCACATCGGTGCATTCGCGCACTGCCAGCCTGCGGTAGGCGGCCACCGCCAGGCAGAATTCTTCCAGTGCGTAGGCTTCTGGTGCCACGGGGTGCAGTTCGTCCATCAGCGCGAGCGCATGGTCGAGGATGCCGGCATCGCCCCGGGCCAGGCCGATGACACCCGAATTGACCAGGTGCATGCTGTCGTCAGCCAGCCCGCGTTCGGCCAGGGTGGCGTGCAGCTTGCGGTACAGCAGGCTTTGCCTGTCGGCGCCGTAGCGTGGGCCGATGGCATTGCACAGCAGGCGGCCTGAAGCCACGCGGTTGAACAACTGCATGGGCGATTGGCGGAAAAACGTATCGGTGTCGATCAGTACTGCCAGTGGGTGCTGCTGCAAGACCTGGCGCAAGACCACATGCTTGCTGCGAAAGTGGTACCCATGCGGTGCATTCCAGGCTTGGCGGGTGGCGTCGTCGATGAAGTGGGTGGTGATGGGTAGCCCGCTGTAGGGCTGCAGGTTGTCGGTGTACACCTGGATATCCAGGCGCTCGCCAGCGGCAGCGTTCAGGCAGGCAAGGGCACTGACGATGCTGAAGCAGGCTTCCTGATGGTAGGTGGCGGGGCCGAAGGCCAGGTAGACGAGTTGGGGGCGTGGCGGCTGGGCATACGGCATGGCAGGCAGGACCTGTTTAACCCGAAAAAGAAGAAGGCTTCAGCCTATGGCCAAAGCCTTAATCTTTTCTTAAGCCGCTATGACAAAACGTGTCAGCGAGGCAGCTTCAGGTTGTTCCAGATCGCCATGCTTGGCTCGGCCTGGTTCAGGGTATAGAAGTGCAGGCCCGGTGCGCCGCCTTGCAGCAGCTCTTCGCACATGCGGGTGATCACCTCTTCGCCAAACGCCTGGATGCTGGCAGTGTCATCGGCATAGGCTTCGAGCTGCTTGCGGATCCAGCGCGGGATCTCGGCACCGCAGGCGTCGGAGAAGCGCGCCAGCTTGCTGTAGTTGGTGATCGGCATGATGCCGGGCACCACCGGGATATCCACACCCTGCTGCTGCGCCCGCTCGACGAAATAGAAGTAGCTGTCGGCGTTGAAGAAGTACTGGGTGATGGCGCTGTCGGCACCGGCCTTGACCTTGTGCACGAAGTTGGCCACATCGGCCTCGAAGTTGCGCGCCTGGGGGTGCATCTCGGGGTAGGCGGCTACCTCCAGGTGGAAGTGGTCGCCGGTTTCCTGGCGGATGAACTCGACCAGGTCGCTGGCGTAGCGCAGTTCGCCGCTGGCCATGCCCATGCCCGAGGGCAGGTCACCGCGCAGGGCAACGATGCGCTTGATACCCGCCGCCTTGTATTCGGCCAGCAGTGCGCGCAGCTCGGCCTTGGTGTCGCCCACGCACGACAGGTGCGGCGCGGCAGGCACCTTCACTTCGTTTTCCAGTTGCAGCACGGTATTGAGCGTGCGGTCGCGCGTGGAGCCCCCGGCACCGTAAGTGCAGGAGAAGAAGTCCGGGTTGTAGGTAGCCAGCTGGCGGGCAACGCCCATCAGCTTTTCATGACCGGCGTCGGTCTTGGTCGGGAAGAACTCGAAACTGTAACGGCGTTCCTGTGACATCACTCGTTCCTCAGGCGGCAAGCGCCAAGCCGAAAGCGGCAAGCTGCAAGCTGCAAGTAAAAGCCAGATCGGTTATGGCCGATCTGGCTTGGGCATCGTTCGTCAATCTTTTACGCTGCAAGCGGCAAGCGGCAAGCGGCAAGCGGCAAGCAGCAAGCAGCAACGGCACGGTCTGCCTTTACTTGCCGCTTGAAGCTTCAAGCTTGCCGCTTAATACCGGTAAGCATCAGGCTTGAACGGGCCTTCGACGGTGACGCCGATGTAGTCGGCCTGTTGCTTGGTCAGCTGGGTAACCACGCCGCCGAAGCCACGGACCATTTCCAGGGCCACTTCTTCGTCCAGCTTTTTCGGCAGTACTTCAACGGTCAGGCGCTCGGCCTTTTTCTCGGCCGAGAGGTCGGCGTACTTCTGCTCGAATAGGAAGATCTGTGCCAGTACCTGGTTGGCGAACGAGCCATCCATGATGCGGCTTGGGTGACCGGTGGCGTTGCCCAGGTTCACCAGGCGGCCTTCGGCCAGCAGGATCAGGTAGTCATCGTTCTGCGGGTCGAAGTTGCCAGCGCCGGTGCGGTGGATCTTGTGCACCTGCGGCTTGACCTCTTCCCAGGCCCAGTTCTTGCGCATGAAAGCGGTGTCGATTTCGTTGTCGAAGTGGCCGATGTTGCACACCACCGCACGCTTTTTCAGGGCCTTGAGCATGTTGGCATCGCAGACGTTGACGTTACCGGTGGTGGTGACGATCAGGTCGATCTTGCCCAGCAGGGCCTTGTCGATGCTGGCTTCGGTGCCGTTGTTGATACCGTCGATGAACGGCGAAACCAGCTCGAAGCCATCCATGCAGGCCTGCATGGCGCAGATCGGGTCCACTTCGGTGACCTTGACGATCATGCCTTCCTGACGCAGCGACTGCGCCGAACCCTTGCCCACGTCACCGTAGCCGATAACCAGCGCCTGCTTGCCCGACAGCAGGTGGTCGGTGCCGCGCTTGATGGCATCGTTCAGGCTGTGACGGCAGCCGTACTTGTTGTCGTTCTTGCTCTTGGTGACCGAGTCGTTGACGTTGATGGCCGGCACTTTCAGCTCGCCTTTGGCCAGCATGTCCAGCAGGCGGTGTACGCCAGTGGTGGTCTCTTCGGTCACGCCGTGGACGCGCTCGAGCACTTGCGGGTACTTCTTGTGCAGCAGTTCGGTGAGGTCGCCACCGTCATCGAGCACCATGTTGGCGTCCCATGGCTGGCCATCCTTGAGGATGGTCTGCTCCAGGCACCACTCGTATTCCTGCTCGGTTTCGCCTTTCCAGGCGAACACAGGGATGCCGGCGGCGGCGATGGACGCGGCGGCCTGGTCCTGGGTGGAGAAGATGTTGCAGGACGACCAGCGCACTTCGGCACCCAGGGCGACCAGGGTTTCGATCAGCACGGCGGTCTGGATGGTCATGTGGATGCAGCCCAGGATCTTCGCGCCCTTGAGCGGCTGTTCGGCCTGGTATTTGCGGCGCAGGCCCATCAGTGCAGGCATTTCCGATTCGGCGATGATGGTTTCGCGACGGCCCCAGGCGGCCAGGGAGATGTCGGCGACTTTGTAGTCGGTGAAACCAGCAGGCATGTTTGCAGCGCTCATCAAGAGCCTCCATTCGTAGTGTGCGAATGGGCGCCGTTGTGCGTTGAGCGTCCGCAGGAGCGGACAACGCCCCATCCGAGCCTGACAGGCCTAGCCTGCTGCAGCGCCCCTCGGACAGGTGGCGGGCATGGCCCCGCTGTGGGCAGCCATGTGAAACGGCGACGATTATAGCCGCGAGCGGCACCATCCCCAAGGTTTTCTGTCGATTAATCGAGACGATAGTCGATGTTCAATGGAGCGGCGCCGGCCGCTCTGCCATGATGGCTGCACGTAAGCCAGTGTGTTCAGGAGTACAGATGAACTTTCACACCCGCAAGTGGGTTAAACCCGAAGACCTCAACCCCAATGGCACCCTGTTCGGCGGCAGCCTGCTGCGCTGGATCGACGAAGAGGCCGCGATCTACGCCATCGTCCAGCTGGGTAACCAGCGGGTGGTGACCAAGTACATGTCGGAGATCAACTTCGTCAGCGCCTCGCGCAAGGGTGACATCATCGAGCTGGGCATCACCGCCACCGAGTTTGGCCGTACCTCCATCACCCTGCGCTGCGAAGTGCGCAACAAGATCACCCGCAAGAGCATCCTCACGGTCGAGCGCATGGTGTTCGTGAACCTGGGCGAAGATGGCCTGCCGGCGGCGCACGGGCGTACCGAGATCAAGTACGTGCAGGACCAGTTCCCCGACTCTGCGGTGGAATAGCTGGCCATCGCCGGCAAGCCGGCGATGCTCTTCAGGTCAGGTCAGGTCAGGTCAGGTCAGGTCAGGTCAGGTCAGGTCAGGTCAGGGCTGCGCGCTGACTTTGCGTACCACGCGCCCGATGCTCAACCCCTGCACCAGAATCGACGACAGTACCACGATGTAGGTAATCGACAGCAGCAGGTCGCGTTCCTCGCCCAGCGGCAGCGACAGCGCCAGAGCCACGGATACCCCGCCGCGCAGGCCGCCCCAGGTCAGCACCCGCACCGTGCCCTTGGGTACCGGGCGCCAGCGGCGCAGCAGGACGATCGCCGGTGCCACGGTGAGCAACCGCGACAGCAGCACCGCCAGTGCCAGCACGCTGCCCGCCGCCAGGTGCATCCAGTTGAACGGCAACAGCAGCAGCTCCAGGCCGATCAGGGCGAACAGCAGCGCATTGAGCATGTCGTCGATCAGTTCCCAGAAACCGTCCATGTAGCGGCGGGTCATGTCGTTCATCGCCAGGTTGCGCCCCAGGTTGCCGATGATCAGGCCCGCGACCACCATGGCGATCGGTGCCGACACGTGCAGTTCGTAGCACATGGCCGAGCCGCCAATCACCAGCGCCAGGGTCAGCATCACCTCCACCTGGTACTGCTCGACGCTCTTGATCATGCGGTAGGTGGCGTAGCCGATCAGGCCGCCGAACAGCACGCCACCGATGGCCTCGCGGGCGAACAGGATCGCCGTGTCGCTCATGCTCGGCGTTTCACCCAGCTGAATGATGCCCAGCAGCACGGTGAACACCACCACGGCCGTGCCGTCGTTGAACAGCGACTCGCCAACGATGGTGGTCTTGAGCGGCTTGGGTGCATTGGCGGTACGCAGCGCACCCAGCACGGCGATGGGGTCTGTGGGGGATATCAGTGCACCGAACAGCAGGCAGTAGATCAGCGGTACCTGCCAGCCGAACAGGGCGAACACCCAGTGTGAGAGGTAGCCGATCACCACGGTGGCGATCAGCACGCCGACGGTGGCCAGCAGGCCGATGGGCCAGCGGTAGTTGCGCAGGTCGGACAGGTTGACGTGCAGGGCGCCGGCAAACAGCAGAAACGCCAGCATCCAGTGCATCAGCAGGTCATTGAAGTCGATCTGGTTCATCAGCCCTTCCACGCGGGCTTCCAGGCCAGGGAAGCCGATGAGGCTCAGGCCCTGCAGCAGCAGTGAGAACAGCAGCGCCGTCACCATCACGCCGATGGCGGGGGGCAGGCCGATGAAACGGTAATTGACGTACGTAAGCAGGGTGGTCAGGCAGATAAACGCGGCAACTAATTCGAGCATCCCAATTCCTGTAAAAGTGGCTTCCAAGTCTTTACCCGAATGGCTCGGGCAGCTCTTTGATGACCTGGCGAGGGGTTCGGGACACAGGGTTTGACCGGATTAGTTCAAAACGTTCCAGGGCGTGGCCCCATTGCTCTATGGTCATCAGCTGTGCAAGCGTGAGGGCACGGGCTGCCTCGAAGAACCTTTCAGCGGGCCGGTACTCCTAGCTTGCGGGCGGGTAATGGCCCGCAAGCTGGTGATGAAGCTCTGAACCGACAACTGAACGAGGAACCCTGTCCATGACCGTTGCCCTGTGGTGCATCCTGATCGCGATGATCCTGCCGCCGCTCTGCGCGCTGATCGCCAAACTTGCCAGTGGCCGTTTCGGCGCTAAGCACAACCATGACCCGCGTGCCTTCCTCGACACCCTGTCCGGCCTGCCGCGCCGAGCGCACGCCGCGCAGCAGAACGGCTACGAGGCATTTCCGGCGTTCGCCGCCGCCGTGCTGGTGGCTGACATCGTCGGCAATGCCGAGCAGGTCACCCAGGACGTGCTGGGGGTGATGTATATCACCAGCCGCTTGCTCTACATCATCTGCTACCTGGCCGACTGGGCAATATTGCGTTCGCTGGTGTGGTTCGCGGGCCTGGCGATCATCGTGGCGTTTTTCGTGGTCTCTGCCTGACGCCAGGCGCGCTGGGTGTCACGGCACCTTGGGTACTTCTGGCAACGGCATGCCTTTGGGCCACAGCATCCAGATCTGCCCTTGCTGCTTCATGTTGCCGGCCAGCTCGCCTGCCGCTGGCCCGGTACCCCAGAACAGGTCTGCGCGGACTTCGCCGGTAATGGCCCCGCCGGTATCCTGGGCGCCCACCGGCCGTACCACGGGGGTGCCGTCAGGGCGTGTGGTGGATAGCCACAGCAGGCTGCCCAGGGGGATCACCTTGCGGTCGATGGCCACGCTGTACCCTGCAGTCAACGGCACGTTCAGCGAGCCGCGCGGGCCTTCATTGCTGTCCGGGCGGGTGCTGAAAAACACGTAGCTGGGGTTGCTGGCCAGCAGTTCAGGCACACGCTGCGGGTTGGCCTGGGCCCAGGCATGGATGGCGCCCATGCTCACGTCTTCCTTTTTCAACTGGCCCTGTTCCACCAGCCAGCGGCCGATGGGGCGGTAGGGGTGGCCGTTCTGGTCGGCATAGCCCAGGCGCAGTTGGCGGCCATCCTCCAGTTGCACCCTGCCGGAACCCTGTATCTGCAGGAACTGCAGGTCCATCGGGTCGGTGAGCCAGGCCAGTACCGGTGCTTTCACGCCGTCCCGGTTGATCACCTCGGCGGTGTCATAGGGCTTGAGTACCCGGCCGTCCAGGCGCCCGCGCAGGCGCTTGCCCTTGAGCTCGGGGTAGATGCTGGCCAGGTCCACCACGATCATGTCGTCCGGCGGCCCATACACAGCCACATGGTTGGTGGCCGACGCGCTCAGGCTACCGGGGTAGACAGGCTCGTAGTAGCCGGTGATCAGGCCGTTGGCGCTGTTTTCGGCTGAGCGCAGGCCATACACCTGCAGGTTCTGTTCAAGGAATGTCCGCACCTGGGCAGCGCTTGCGCTGTCGCTGCCGGCGGCTTCGCAGGTGGCTGCCCACACCGGGTCACGCCTGAGTTTTTCACAGCCGCTGCGCCAGGCATAAAAGCCCGCCAGCAAGTCTTCATCGCTGACGGCAGGCAGGTCTTGCCAAGTGGCCGGGGCGTAGGTGGCGATGGCGTGGGGTTCGGGTTTTGCGTTGTCGCCGCCATTGCAACCGGCCAGCAGGGCCAGTACCGGGAGCGTCCAGGCCAGGTGGCGCAGGGCATGTGTCATGGGTGCATTCCTAGAGTGGGCGAACATGAATATTCGCCCTGTTTTTCATGTGGCTATTGGTGTTTGTGCCTGGCAACGCGATACTGCACGCCCATTTGCCGAGGCCGAAGTGAGCGTGATGTACAAGCGATTGACGGTAGTAGTGCTGGTAACCCTGGCCATGGGCGGTTGCGATCGGGTTGACCCGAACTCGCCGCTGGGCCAGCGCAAGGTCATTTTCAAGGACATGATGAAGACCAGCGAAGACCTGGGCGGCATGCTGCGGGGGCGCTTGCCGTTCAACAGCGAGAAGTTCGCTGCCGGCGCGGTGCAGCTGGATGAACTGGCCCACAAGCCGTGGCAGCACTTCCCGCAGGTGCGCGACGATGCCGCTGACAGCAGCGCCCGGGCCGAGGTGTGGGAGCGCCAGGCACGTTTCCATGACCTGGCCAGGCAGTTGGAACACGCCACTGGCGAACTGGTGGCCGTTACCCGCGCCCAGCCCCTGGAAGCAGCGCCGCTCAAAGCCCCGATGGACAAGGTGGAGGCGGCGTGCAAGGCCTGTCATACCGAGTTTCGTAACCACTGATTGCCCGCGCCTGCTCAGGGGCCTGGGCGGGCGGCGCATGCTGGCGTCGCCCGCTGTCAGCGGTCCAGGTCGTCTACCGCTTCCTGCAGTTCTTTGCGCGACTCGGCCAACTTGTCTTTACGCTTGTTGATCTTTTCTGCGTCGCCCTTTTTCTCGGCCTTTTTCAGGTCTTTTTCCCGCTGGGCCACTTCGTGGCGCGCATCGAGCACCTTTTGCTCACGCTCTTTTCGCAGGCTGGCGTCGGTGCAGTTGGCAACGCCGCGCAGGGCTTCTTCCAGGCCGGCAACCTGGCCGCTGTTGCCTTGGTCGCGGGCGATCTTCAACTGGTTCTCGATGGCGCTGCGCTTGGCGGCGCAACCGGTCAGGCCTGCATCGGGCTGGGCTGCCTGCAGGTTGCTGGCGGCCAGGCCAAGGGTGGCGAGCAGGATGAAAGTTGAAGCGCGTTTCATGAAAAGCCTCCAGGACGGGGCGTAGTAGCGAAAAAGTAAGACGGAAATCCTGCCTTGGTTTTGCGGATTAAGAAACCCTAACCGGAAATTTCACTGCAACTATCGGGTTTTTCCGACAGGGAAATTGGTAAGAATTCATTGCTTGGTGATGGGGCGGGGGGTTTTAACGAAGAATTCGGTTGGGGCGCAGAGTGTTCGTCTTGAAGGATGCAGCGCTTGTGAAATCGAGCGCCGCCCGCGCGGCGCATCGCGAGCTGCGCTCGCTCCTACGTTT
>NZ_JACVVF010000142.1:0-200 GCF_016648095.1 Pseudomonas sp. S32 | reverse complement strand
CCCGCCGTAAGGGCGGAAGGGTGATTAAGCGCCACTTGCGTAAAAGAATGTTTGCTCGGTGTGTCCGTCCACGCTCTTGAAGCTTGAAGTTGTTTGCTGTTTGTAGGTTTTCATGGCAAGCATAGTCCATATGCGATGTTGACGCTTATTCACCTTTTCGCCTTTACGGCGAGTCACTTTTTGTCAAACGCGACAAAAAG
>NZ_JACVVF010000141.1:0-203 GCF_016648095.1 Pseudomonas sp. S32 | reverse complement strand
CGCAGCTCGCGATGCGCCGCGCGGGCGGCGCTCGATTTCCCAGGCGCTGCAAATGTAACGCTGACCACCTCCCAACCCAACCGCGTTCTACCGGTGAAAGGCCCCAGGCTGAAATCGCATGAGGGCTGCCAGGTGTTCGGCTCAAGAGGGTCTGCGCCTATTCGACCGAGCGCCGCCTGCGCGGCGCATCGCGAGCTGCGCTC
>NZ_JACVVF010000140.1:0-205 GCF_016648095.1 Pseudomonas sp. S32 | reverse complement strand
CTTCACGCCACGCAGGCCGCGCCGCATAAGGCTTCGCAGGAAGTCCGTCCAAAACGGCTCGGCCTCCGACGGCCCAACCCGCATGCCCAAAACTTCGCGGCCACCATCCGTGTTCACGGCCACGGCAATTATTACGGCGACCGAGACGATGCGTCCGGCCTCCCGCACCTTGACGTACGTGGCGTCGATCCACAGGTAAGGCCAG
>NZ_JACVVF010000013.1:0-122303 GCF_016648095.1 Pseudomonas sp. S32 | reverse complement strand
TGGGAGCGGCTTCAGCCGCGAACACCGGCAAAGCCGGTGCCACACACCGCGGTGCTTGCTTCGCGGGTAAACCCACTCCCACAGTGATTGCGCCAGCTCTGAGATCTTGTGGAAGACAGTTGCTCAAACAGTTTCCTGTTGAATCAAAATGGCGTGACGGGCCGTGAAGCGGCCCATCACCCCATGCCCTGCAGCACATCCCGCACCCGATCCAGCGCCGGGTCGATGTCCAGCAGGTCAATAGCCCCAAAACCCATCATCAACCCGGCCCTCACCGGCATTTCACTGAAGAACGGTGCCAGCGAGTACAGCCCCACACCCGCAGTGTTCGCCAGCCTGGTCAGCCGTTCCACATCGACCCCAGGGCGCGCCAGGGCGCTCAGGTGCAAACCCGCGTGGGCGGGGATGGCGCTCAACCAAGGCGCAAGGTCGCCCTCCAGCCGCGACAGAATGCGCTCGCGCCGGGCGCTGTACACCTCATGGCAACGGCGGATGTGCTTGTTCAGGTGCCCTTGCCCCACAAAGCGCGCCAGTGCCCATTGCAACAGGGTAGGGCTGTGCCAGTCGCTCAGCTGCTTGGCCACGCAGGCGGCGTGCAGTACCGCCGCTGGCAGCACGGCGTAACCCAGGCGCAGTTCAGGCAACAAGGTTTTGGAGAACGTGCCCACGTAGGCCACCACCCCGTGCTGGTCCAGGCGCTGCAGCGCCTGGGCGGCAGGGCCGTGGTAGCGGAACTCGCAGTCGTAGTCGTCTTCGATGATCAGCGCGCCCAGCGTGGCCGCACGTGCCAGCAGCGCATGCCGGCGCGCCTCGCTCATCGGTACGCCCAGTGGGAACTGGTGCGAAGGGGTGACGTAGATCAGCTGGGTGCCTTCGGCGATCTGCTCCACGCACAAGCCTTGCTCATCCACCGCCACCGACTGCACCCGTGCGCCCAAGGCCAGAAACAGCTGCCGCGCCGGTGGGTAGCCTGGGTCTTCCATGGCCACCTGGCAACCCGGTTCCACCAGCACCCGGGCGATCAGGTCCAGCGCCTGCTGGGCGCCGTTGCACACCAGCACATCGTCGGCCGTGCAGTGTACGCCGCGCGCATAGGCGATGTGGTGGGCGATGACCTCCCGCAGCTCTTGCAGGCCCTGGGCGGGGAACTGCCGCTGTGCATGGCGCTGGCAGCGCCGCGCAGCGTCGTTCAGGCAACTGCGCCACTGGTCGAACGGGAACTGGGCCTTGCTTGAGGCACCGCCGACGAAATCATAGTGCACAGGTTGCTGCGGCCGCTGGCCCAGCACCGTGGCGCGTTGTTGCCAGCGCTGCAGCGAGGCACTGCCGGCCAGGGCGATGGGGCTGGCCCCGGACGCGCGGTTTGGCTGGCGTGGGGTAATGAAGGTGCCACGGCCCACCACGCCGCTGAGCAGGTTGTCGTAGGTAAGGCGTGAGTAGGCTTCGGCCACGGTCTTGCGGGACACGCCCAGTTGGACTGCCAGCAAGCGGCTGGGCGGCAACTGGCTGCCTGCCGCCAAATGGCCACTGTCGATGCTGGCGCGCAGCTGCCGGTAAAGCTGGTCGGCCAGGCCTTTGCGGCCTTCGAGGCGGATGTGCAGTTCCATGGTGCGATCCGGTGCGGAGGGCCGCTCAGGATAGCGGATTTGCCGCCGCTGTTGCGTTGGCCGTTCACAGCCGGGCGGTACTGACCGTGATGTAGCGCTTGTCGGGCAGCAGGATGCGGATCATGGTCTCGTCCGCAGGTGCGTGGCGGTTGCGTTTGATCGACACGCCCTCTAGCGCCACGGCTTTCATGTGCTGGGTGATCGCCCGCCCGCTGGCATCGAAAAATGCCTCGCTGGCGAGCAGTTCGATCCGTTCGATCAGCTGCCGCGTGCGTTCATCGGTGGCACAGAAAAACAGCACCCCGGACAAATGCGGGTCATCCTCCGGGTTGCTGAGGTCGTGAGCCAGCAATTCGCAAAGGCTGCTGCGCAACTGGGCGATGGTCGGTGGGTAGGGGGGCATGGGCGGCTTCCTCGGGTGCTCAATCCAAGCCGATCATGTTTTCTCCAGGCAAGGCTAACAAGTAAGACGTTTCTGATATTGCGCTAGGAAGCTTCCTAGTCTGACAGTCGTGAACGCGCCACGGCTTAAGCCTAAGGTTCGTCAGTGCCTGTCAGATCGAGTGCCGCCTCGACGATTTCCACCCAATGCTGCACAGGCGTGCGCCCGGCACCGCCCAGGTGCACCTGGCAGCCGACGTTGGCGGTGGCGATCAGCTGCGGGTTGCCGCTTTCCAGGGCATCCAGCTTGTTATCGCGCAGTTGCAGTGCCAACGCCGGCTGTGTGAGGGAGTAGGTACCCGCCGAGCCACAGCACAGGTGGCCGTCTGGCACGCTGGTCAGGCTGAAGCCCAGCCGCAGCAGCAGGGCTTCCACCGCGCCAACCAGCTTCAATGCATGCTGCAGGGTGCACGGGCAGTGAAAGGCCAGGCGCTGCCCGGTGTTTACCTGCAGTTGTTCGACCGGTTCGTTGGCCACCACCTCCACCAGGTCGCGGCACAGGCCACTGACAGTGGCCGCTTTATCGGCGTAGGCCGGGTCGCCTGCCAGCAGGTGCCCATACTCACGTACAAAAGCGCCGCAGCCGCTGGCGGTGATGACGATGGCCTCGGCACCGGCGGCGATTGCCGGCCACCAGGCATCGATGTTGCGCCGTGCACGCTGCAGGCCCCGCTGCTGGGCGTCCAGGTGATAATCGACCGCGCCGCAGCAACCCGCCTGTGGCGTGGTTGCAATGCTGATACCCAGGCGGTCCAGCAGGCGAGCGGCAGCCGCGTTGGTCGCCGGCGACAGGGCGGGTTGCACGCAGCCTTCGGGCAGCAGCACCTGCCGCGTGTGCCGCGCGGTGGGGCGCGGGCCAGGGGCCGGCTGGTGCGCCGGCAGCTTGTTCTTCACGGCGAGCGGCAGCAACGGGCGCAACACCTGGCCGCTGCGCAACAATGCCTTGAACAGCGCCGGGCGTGGCAGCACGGCACGCAGGCCCTGACGTAGCAGGCGCTGACCCAGTGGGCGAGGGATCTGCCGCGCGGCGAACCCCCGGCCAATGTCCAGCAGGTCATGGTACTTCACCCCTGATGGGCAGGTGGTTTCACAGCTGCGGCAGGACAGGCAACGGTCCAGGTGCAACTGGGTACTGGCGGTGACCACCTGGCCTTCGAGCATCTGCTTGATCAGGTAGATCCGCCCGCGCGGGCTGTCCAGCTCATCCCCCAGCAACTGGTAGGTCGGGCAGGTGGCGGTGCAGAAGCCGCAATGCACGCAGGACCGTAGAATGCTGTCGGCTTCGTCGGCGCGATCGAGGGCACGGGCGTGTTCGCTGAGCGTGGTCTGCATGGTCTGGCCTCACAGGTCCGGGTAGAGACGGCCGGGGTTGAACACCCGCTTGGGGTCCATCTGGTGCTTGAGTGCACGGTGGTAGCGCATCAGCGCTTCTGGCAAAGGCGGGTTGCCGTGCACACCGGTGCCATGGCAAGTCGCATGGCCACCGGCCTGTTCGGCAATGTGGTGGATACTGTGGGCGTCTGCGGCGCACTTCAGCCAGCGCTGCGCGCCACCCCAGTCGAGCAACTGCCTGCCGGGCAAGGGCAGGTCGCCTGTGGCAATCGGCAATGACAGGCGCCAGAGCGGCTCGGCACCTGCGAAAAAGGCCAGGCGCTGCTCGCGCAGATCGGCCCAGAAACGGCCGTCTGCCACTTCGCCGCCCAGGCGCATGCGTGCCGACTGCACCGACCCTTCACCGCCTTCCAGGCGCAACCACAGGGCATCACCGTCATGGCAGGCGGCGCTGATCGGCAACGGCTGCTGGCCCCAGCGCAGCAGTTCGGCCAGGGCCTGTTGGCGGCTCATCGGCAGGCACAGGCTAAGGCACTGGCGCGGCCGGGGGAGCACTTTCAACGACACTTCGGTCAACACGCCCAGGCAGCCGAAACTGCCGGCCAGCAGCCGTGACACATCGTAGCCCGCGACATTCTTCATCACCTCGCCGCCAAAGCGCAGCAACGTGCCGTGGCCGGTGATCACCCGCGTGCCCAGCACATAGTCACGCACCGAACCTGCCCAAGGGCGCCTGGGCCCAGACAGCCCGGCAGCCACCATGCCACCCACGGTGGCCCCAGGGCCCAGGTGCGGTGGCTCGCAGGGCAGCATCTGCCCGGCCTGGTGCAACACTGCTTCGATTTCCTGCAGCGGCGTACCGGCGCGGGCGGTGATCACCAGCTCGGTGGGGTCGTAGCTGACGATGCCACGGTGGCAACGGGTATCCAGCACCTGGCCAACCACCGGGTTACCCAGCATCGCCTTGCTGCCGCTGCCTTGAATGGCCAATGGCGTCTCTGATTCCAATGCCTGGCACACCTGCTCCAGCAGGGCCGCGCTCATGTCCCGGTCAAGGCTCATCAGAACCGCTCCAGTTGCGGAAACGGCAATTGCCCGTGGTGCACGTGCAATGCGCCGAATTCAGCACAACGGTGCAGGGTAGGGATGTTCTTGCCAGGGTTCAGCAGGCCGCGGGGGTCGAAGGCCGCCTTCACTGCATGAAACAGGCGTAGCTCGTCGCTGTTGAATTGCGCGCACATCTGGTTGATCTTTTCCCGGCCGACCCCGTGCTCGCCGGTGATGCTGCCCCCCACCGCCACGCAAAGCTCCAGAATTCTGCCGCCGAGGGTTTCAGCCTGTTCCAGCTCGCCGGGCAGGTTGGCATCGAACAGAATCAGCGGGTGCATGTTGCCGTCCCCGGCATGGAACACATTGGCCACCCGCAACCCGTGCTCGCAGGCCATTTCTTCAATGCGCTTGAGCACGTGGGCCAGTTGCCGGCGCGGGATGGTGCCATCCATGCAGTAGTAGTCTGGCGACAGCCGCCCCACAGCCGGAAACGCATTCTTGCGCCCCGCCCAGAAGCGTACCCGCTCCGCCTCGTCACGGGCCAGGCGCACCTCCCGTGCGCCGGCCTGTTCCAGCACTGCCGCCACCCGCTCGCAGTCGTCCTGCACATCGGCTTCCACGCCATCGAGCTCGCACAGCAGCATGGCTGCTGCATCTACCGGGTAGCCGGCGTGAATGAAGTCCTCCGCAGCCCGAATGGCCAGGTTGTCCATCATCTCCAGCCCGCCTGGGATGATCCCTGCGGCAATGATGTGCGCCACAGCGCGCCCCGCGTCTTCGACGCACTCGAAGCTGGCCAGCAGCACCCGCGCCACCTGCGGTTTGGGCAGCAGCCTGACGGTGACCTCGGTGACCACCCCAAGCATGCCTTCGGAGCCGGTGAACAGCGCCAGCAAGTCGAAACCTGGGCTGTCCAAGGCTTCACTGCCCAGGGTCAGGTGTTCGCCCTCGATGGTCAGTATCTCGACCTTGAGCACGTTGTGTACGGTGAGCCCGTATTTGAGGCAATGCACACCCCCGGCGTTCTCCGCAACGTTGCCGCCAATGGAGCAGGCAATTTGCGAGGACGGATCGGGGGCGTAATACAGGCCATGGGGCGCGGCGGCCTGAGAGATGGCCAGGTTGCGGACACCCGGCTGCACCCGGGCAAAGCGGCCCTGCGGGTTAACCTCGAGAATGCGGTTGAGGCGCGCCATCACCAGAAGCACGCCTTTGGCCAAGGGCAGGGCGCCCCCGGACAACCCCGTCCCGGCACCGCGCGCCACGACCGGCACATTGCGCTGGTGACACAGGCTCAGCACGGTCTGCACCTGATCTGTTCGCTCCGGCAGCACCACCAGCAAAGGCAGGGTGCGGTAGGCCGACAGGCCGTCGCATTCGTAGGGTGTCAGGTCTTCTTCACGGTGCAGCACCTGCAAATCGGGCATCGCTTGGGTAAGGGCCTGGCGCAGGCCTTCCCGGTCTACGGCAGGTAACACGCCGTCGATGCGTTCGTCGTAGAGCATCGTCATGAATGACTCGGTTCTTATTGTTATGGGGGGCAGGAAACGCCCCAAGCATAGGGATGCCGGCCAGACATCACGACCTTGTCACTTGGCCGGCACGCAGGCCCTCATTGCTGGGCGACCAGATCGTCCTGAGACAAAATGGCCTGGGCAAGTTCGTCATCGCTGGCCTGCAGGCCAGGGTGGTCCTTGCGCGCCTGTTGCAGGGCCGCCTCAACATAGGCGCCCCGGATCGCGCCACCGCTGGCAACGAATGCAGACAACTCGTCACGGGCGGGGATGATCCGTTTGTCGTCTTTGAAGGTTGAATAAAGCGAGGCCGACACACCGGCCGAGGTGGCGATGTCGCGCCCGTCGACACGGGCCAGGGCCGCACCGGCAGGTACTAGAAGCAGCAGGGCAGGGACGAGCATAAGGTGGCGCATGTCGTGTTCTCCAATAGGGTGACGCCCAGGGAAAATGACCACTCAGAGTTTATGAGGCCAACCCACCAAGGGTAGTTCCATTGCCGCGTCTGGCCACCCGCCGCTGCGGCTTTAGGCGTCAGGCCACGGCTGACGGCGCGCCCCGGCGATACAGCGGACGTGGCGTGGCGGGTTGCTGGTCACAGTGCTGGTGGCCCGTCAGCGCAAAACCTGCCCGTTCAGCCAGGCGCTGACTGGCGGCATTGTCAGCGGCGGTGGTCAGCCAGACCGGTGCCGCGACCGCATCCAGCAGGCAAGTGAGTGCCTCACGCATCAGCCCCTGGCCCGCGCAGGCCTGGTTTACCCAATAGCCCACCTCATAGGCGCCGTCGCCAGGGGTCAGGCCAATGCAGCCGATAACCGCGCCACTGTCGGGCGCCAGCACGAAGTAGCGCTTTTCCTTGGTGGGCTCGTGGAATGTTTCGGCGCTGGTCTGCAGGTTGTCGCGCACTTCGTCCAGGGTCCAGTCAGGCTTGGCCCACTCCAGAAAAGGCTGATGCAGGGAGTAGCTGTGGAGCAGTGCCTGATGCACCTGTTGAGCGAATGCCGGGGCAGGGCGTACCAACAGGGTGCGGGCCGTGCTCAGGGTACGGGGGAGTGGGGGGTAAGGCATGGTGAGCCGTCCTTGCACAGTGAAGACGGCATCTAAGCACAGCTTCATGACCGTTTGCACCGGGCCATTGACCCTACCGGCTGGCCCATGGTCTGCTCGCCCTTGCCCCCACCACCTCACGCTAGGATCGCGTCCATGGCCGAATACACGCTGCACTGCTTCGCCGAGTCTGGTAATGCCTACAAGGCTGCCCTCATGCTCGAACTCACCGGGCAAGACTGGCAGCCGGTTTTCGTCGACTTCTTCAACGGCCAGACCCGCGAACAGGCCTGGCGTGATGAAGTGAACGAGCAGGGTGAGGTGCCGGTGCTGGAGCATGACGGCAAATCGCTCACCCAGTCGGCGCTGATTCTTGACTACCTCAGCCAGCGCACTGGCCAGTTCGGCCCGAAGGATGACGATGAGAAGCGCGAGATCTGGCGCTGGATGCTGTTCGACAACCACAAGTTCACCAGCTACTACGCGGCGCTGCGCTTTCTGTTCTGCCTGAAGAACACCGGTGAGACGGACGTGACCGGTTTTCTGCGCGAGCGCGCCACCGCCGCCTACCGCATCGTCGACGCGCACCTGGCGAAGACGCCGTTCATGGTCGGCGCCCGGCCGACCATTGCTGATCTGTCACTGGCAGGCTATGTGTTCATGCCCGAAGACACCGGCATCGACCTGGCGGCATTCACCCATATCGAGGCCTGGAAGGCGCGGCTGCAAGCATTGCCGGGCTGGAAGCACCCCTACGACCTGATGCCCCGCGCGGCGGCCTGAAACCAGGCAGCCGCTACCCGTGCGGTGACGCCTTGGCGGCGTTGCCGCTGGCGTACTGCGGCTTGAGGTGCCCCTGGTCATCCAGCAGGTAGGCGTCCATCACTTCCCGCACCACCGGCCCTGCCACGCGGCCGCCTGCTTCGCCGTTTTCGATCATCACCGCCACCACCACGCTGGGGTGCTCGGCGGGCGCAAAGCCGACGAACAGGGCGTTGTCGCGGTGACGCTCCAGGGTCTTGTTGCGGTTATAGCGCTCACCCTGCTTGATGGCGACCACCTGCGCCGTGCCGCTCTTGCCGGCGATGCGGTACTGGGCACCTGCCGCCGCCGCCCGGGCAATGCCGCGCGGGTCGTGCATGACCATCTGCATGCCCTGGCTGACCTGGTCCCAGGCGCGCCGGTCGCGCAGCACGATATCGGGCATGGGGTTGGGGTCTACCGGCGTGTCGCCGCCCACCGTCATGGCCAGGTGCGGGCGGTGCCACACCCCCTTGCTGGCCAGCAGGCTGGTGGCCTGCGCCAGTTGCAACGGCGTCACCTGCATGTAGCCCTGGCCAATCCCGAGAATCAGCGTTTCGCCCGGGAACCAGGCCTGGCGCCGGGTGGCCCGCTTCCACTGCGCCGAGGGCATCAGGCCGGACGATTCTTCGAACATGTCCAGCGAGACCTTCTGGCCCAGGCCGAATTCGGCCATGTAGTCGTGCAGGCGGTCGATGCCCAGCTTGTGCGCCAGGTCGTAGAAGTAGGTGTCGTTGGACCGCATGATCGCGGTGTACAGGTCTACCCAACCGTCACCGGTGCGGTTCCAGTTACGGTACTTGTGGTCGTAGTTGGGGAGTTCGTAATAGCCAGGGTCGAATACCCGGCTACCCGGGGTGATCACGCCACTGTCCAGGCCCGCGATGGCCACCTCGGGCTTGACCGTGGAGCCTGGAGCATACAGCCCGCGCAGTACCCGGTTGAACAGGGGGCGGTCGATGGAATCGCGCAGCTCGGCATACTGCTTGAAGCTGATGCCCTTGACGAACAGGTTGGGGTCAAAGCTGGGGTTGCTGACCATCGCCAGTACATCGCCATTGGCCGGGTCCAGTACCACCACCGAGCCACGGCGATCACCCAGGGCCTTTTCCGCAGCCTGCTGCAAGTGGGCGTCCAGCGTCAGCACAATATCCTGCCCCGGGGTCGGGGCCTTGTGGTTGAGTACCCGCATCACGCGGCCCTGGGCATTGGTTTCCACCTCTTCGTAGCCCACATGGCCGTGCAGCTGGCTTTCGTAGAAGTGCTCGATACCGGTCTTGCCAATCGACTGGGTGCCGCGGTATTCGGTGCTGTCGAGGGTCTTGGCTTCTTTTTCGTTGATGCGCCCCACATAGCCGACCGAGTGGGCGAAGTGCGCGCCCAGCGGGTATTCGCGGATGAACTGTGGTTCAACGTCCAGGCCCGGCAGGCGGAACTGGTTGACCGCCACCAGGGCAATTTGCTGCTCATCCAGCCCAACCATCAGTGTGACCGGCTCGAACGGCTTGCGACCACGCCGCAGGTCCTTGTCGAACTGCTTGCGGTCCTCTTCGCCAAGGCCCAGCACCTGCGTCAGGGTATCGAGCACCTGGGCGGTGGCGCCGCCGGTACGTTCACGGGTCATGGTCAGGTCGAAGCTGGGCTTGTTGTCGGCCAGCACCACGCCGTTACGGTCGTAGATAAGCCCCCGCTCGGGGGCGATGGGCAGCACATGCACCCGGTTGTTCTCCGACACCGCGCTCTGCTGGGCATGCTGCAATACCTGCAGCACGTAGAGGCGCCCCACCAGCACGGCCACCAGGCTGAACACCAGGGCAGCGCAGGCCAACAGCCGACGGTTGACCAGGTTTTTCTCCTTGTCGTGGTCCTTGAGGGGGATCGGTTGCGGCATCGGCTCGGTCTGCTGGGGTACTGGGCGAAGGCGCGTGGCCTGCCGGGGCATGGGGGGCAGTGATGCTACGCAAGGCAAGGGCCTCGCTCAAGGCGCCAGGCCG
This sequence comes from Pseudomonas sp. S32, assembly GCF_016648095.1. NCBI lineage: Bacteria > Pseudomonadati > Pseudomonadota > Gammaproteobacteria > Pseudomonadales > Pseudomonadaceae > Pseudomonas > Pseudomonas sp. S32. The sequence goes on along the minus strand of NZ_JACVVF010000013.1, from coordinate 112,517 downwards.
CGCCGCCCGCCCGGCCTGGCGTGTCACGCCCGCCAGCACAGGGCTGGCTGCAAGATGAAGATTTGTTCATTGGCGCCGGTGGCACCGGTACTGCGCGCATCTGCCATACCCACGCAAGCAGGTATACTCGCCGCCCGTTCTTTTACCCCGGAATACGCCAATGCGTCAGGTTTTGCTCGTCGTCGATGTCCAGTCCACGTTCAGCCCGCCGGAATGGCTGGTGGATGGCCTGCGCGTGCTGTCGGCGAACATCCCGACCATTGCCTCGGTGGAACTGCACGATGAGCAGGTAACCCCCTTTGAACGGCAGCTCGGCTGGCACCCCGCAGCCCAGGACGACAGCCTGATCGAGGCCGACCAGGTGTTCGTCAAGCATGGTTACGGGCAGAGCGCAGAGGCCATTGCCTACCTTCGTCAGCTGGGCGTGGAGCGTGTGCTGGTGTGTGGCCTGCAAACCGACACCTGCGTGCTGGCGGCAGGCTTCGCCCTGTTCGACGCAGGGCTGATGCCGACGCTGGTGACCGACATGACAGTGGGTTCTTCCCTGGACCGCAGTGCGAAGATGGGAATCGCCTTGTGGCAACACCACTTTGGCCAGGTCACCACCTCGGCTGAAGTGCTGGCTGACCTTGCGGGTGAACGCCAGGGCTGAGCCAGCCGGCGAGGGTGGGGTGGCCTGGGTCAGGCCACGTCCACCAGCACGATCTCGCTGTCTTCCAGGGCGGTTACCCGCAGCACCGGCTCTTGCTCGATCGCCACGCCGTCACGCGCCTTGGCCTGCACTCCATTGACCTCGACCCGTCCTTTGGCCGGCACCAGGTAACCGCGGCGGGCCGTGTCGAAATGGTACTCGGCCGTTTCGCCGGCGCGCAGGGTGGCGGCTACCAAACGCGCGTCGGTGCGAATCTGCAAGCTGCCTTCGTCGCCCTCGCGGCCACTGGCCAGGGTGACGAAGCCCTCACCGCGCTCGCCTTTGGGGAATGGCCGGGTGCCCCAGGCCGGGGCATCACCGGTGCGCTCGGGGATGATCCAGATCTGGAAGATGCGCGTGTCCACCGCTTCGCGGTTGTACTCGCTGTGCACGATGCCAGTGCCGGCACTCATCACCTGCACGTCACCCGCTTCGGTTCGGCCCTTGTTGCCCAGGCTGTCCTGATGGCTGATGGCCCCTTCACGCACATAGGTGATGATTTCCATGTCCCGGTGCGGGTGTGGCGGGAAGCCACTGCCTGCCGCGATCAGGTCGTCGTTCCACACCCGCAGGTTGCCCCAGTGCATCCGCGCAGGGTCGTGGTACTCGGCGAACGAGAAGTGGTGATGGGCGTCAAGCCAGCCGTGGTTGGCATGGCCCAGGCTTTCGAAAGGTCGCAGTTGCAGCATGATCGGGTTCCTCGGTGAGGTTGGAATGGCACCATCATGCGTCATTCACGTATCGAAAATAAGTGTAAATATTGGCTTTATACCATCTATATAGTCGATGTTTTTGTGTGAAGGAATTACTGCGTTTCATCGCCTAATGCACTGATCCGCAAGCAATTGCTGGCAGTTTTTGCGTGCAACGGCGAACATTGGCAGCTGTTTTTGCCAGACAACGGAGTGACCGTGGCCAACGAGCAACCCCAGGCCCTCGCCGAACTGATCCCACCCGCCCAGTTGCCCTGGTTCCGGCGCCTGGTCGCCCGCTTGCTGGGCCGCGGGCTCACCGGCCTGCAGGCGCAGCACCGCCATTCGGTGGAGTATGGCCGCGCTGAAGGCTACGAGGCCGGGCGGCAAGTGCTGGTCATCCGTGATTGCCGGTCCGACCTGCCGGCGGTCCCCGGCCAGGACGACAACCTGTTCGACGATTGGCGCCTGCCCTTGACCGCAGAGCTGAAGAAACGCTTCAAGGCCGATGTCGCCCAGCGCATGCCGGCCCACTCACAACCCAGTGCCGCGCAGTGGAAGCTGATTTTCAGCGACACGCCCTCCACGTGCGTTGTAGCCGGGGCGGGCGCGGGCAAGAGTACCTCCCTGGTGCTGCGCATCCTGTTGCTGCGCCATTACCTGGGTTATGAGCTGGACGCGATGACCGTGGTCACCTTCACCCGCGAGTCGCGCAAGGATTTCATCAAGCGCCTGCTGCAGGTGTTTGCCTTGTGGCAGATCAACCTGCTGCCGGGCCAGGCCCGCGACCTGGTGCGCACCTTCCATTCACGTATCCTGCCGCTGGTGCGCAGCCTGCCGGGCTTCGACAGGGTGCAGGCGTTCGAGACCCTGGGCAACGACCTGCCGGCCGGCCAGGAGGCGGAGGCCGACAGCAACCCGTTCGACCTGCGCCTTAACGATGCCCAGCGCCAGCAGTTGAACCAGTGCTACAGCACGTTGCTGGGCCATAGCCCGCGTTTTGCCGAGCTGGTCGGCCAGTTGCGCAACGAAGCACTGCAGCTCAAGGCGCTGGACCCCGACAACCCGGATGTGCAAAAGCGTGCCCAAGTCACGCAGTTGGCGGCCCAGCGTGATGAAGAGCTGTGCGATGTAATCGAAGACCTGTGGTTTGCAGCAGGCGCCTGGCCCATCAAGGGCATCGAACCATGCCGGGAGACGGTGTCGATACGCGGCAGCCGCTTTCATGTGCACGGTCGCCTGGGGCAGGGCGGGCCGCTGCTGGTGCTGGGTTTCGACCCGTCCGAGAGCGCGCAATACCAGCGCCCGGGTGCCAAGCTGGCGGTGCGCGCCGAATGGGCGGTCAAGCGCACCTTGTTGCAGGCCTTCTGCGACCAACCCCTGATCTGGCTGGACAACTACGCCATGGCCCGGCGCCTGGCCGCCTCGCTGGCCGGTGATGCCGTAGCGGGCCCAGGCTTTGAATACAAGGTGAAGGGCGAGCTGGCCCCGGCGCCACTGCTGGATGCATTCGTGGCGGCGGCCAACTTCATCGAAAACCTCGGCCTGGATGTGCCCACCGCCGTGCGGGCCATGCAATTTGCGTCAGGCGACAGCGATGCGTTGTTCTTCGAGGCGCTGGCCCTGTATTGGCGCGCGCTGGAAGGGCATCTGCTGGACCAGTCGCCCCCGGTGATGACCTACAACCACATGTTCGCCCTGTTCGGCGAGAACAACGCGGAAAACCTGCGGTTGCTGCCCGACCCGCTGCTGCGCCCGCTGGCGCACCTGATGATCGACGAATTCCAGGACGTTTCGCCGCAGATCGTCAGCTGGCTGCGTGCTTGCCTTGCCGAGATCCGCCGGCGCGGCTCAGCCATGCATGCAGGGCGGCAGGCTCAATACTCATCGCTGATGTGCGTGGGCGATGACTGGCAGTCGATCTATGGCTGGCGCGGCAGTTCGCCCACGTACTTCATGGAGTTCACCAAGGCCTTCCCCACGCCCGCCAATACGCGGGTGCTTCTGGTCGACAACTACCGTTGCCAGCAGCAGGTGATTGATGCAGCCGAGCACCTGGTCAAGGGTACCCCGGCCATTACCGGCAAGAAGGCCCGTGCCAGTGGCCCGGCGGCGGCGTTGCCCGGCACCCCGGTCAAGGTGTTCGACCGCGACGAGGCAGCACTGGGCCAGACCCTGATCGAACACTACCAGCGTGGCGAATCGGTGCTGATGCTGTACCGCAAGGGGGCCGATCGCGCCCTGATGAGCGAGCACCTGTACAGCGTGATGCAGGCCGAGTCGGCGCTGCCCCCCGAGCAGCGTCGGTTGCGCCAGCTCACTTACCACAGTGCCAAGGGCCTGCAGGCCGACGCGGTGTTCATGCTGGGTGATTGCCAATACCTCACCCGTTCACCTTACAAGAACCAGGTGTACCGCCTGGCGGGGCTGGGCAAGGCTGGCGATGGCCAGCCGTTCGACACCGCGCAAAAGGACGAGGTGCAGCGCCTGGCTTATGTGGCCGTGACCCGGGCGGTGCAGCACTGCTACTGGCACGTGGAGCCGGCCAATGGGGAGGGTGTGGTGGCCGTGCGAGCGTCCAGCCAGGTCGATGCCGGGCAGGTATTTTTCGAGGACTACCGCGGGCAGTAGGGTCGGTGACGGTTAAGTCACCGTCGGTGAGGGGCCAGTGGCGGGGCGTTTCTTGGGCCAAGGTTGAGTGTCGGCGCCCAGAGCGGCCCGGCGCAAGGGTTGCCGCTGGCGACAGGAGTCGAATGCCACGGTGGCGTATTCGGCCTGGAGCGGTCGTACCAGGCATCATGTCAGGAAGCGTACCCATGCGATCATCATCCACACCCAAGGATCACCCCCTCGACCTCAACGGCATCGAAATCGCGGTGCGTTGCTGGGGGCCGGAAGACGGCATCCCCGTGCTGGCATTGCACGGCTGGCTCGACAACGCGGCCTCGTTCGAGCGCCTGGCGCCCATGCTTGATGGCTGCTTCGTGGTAGCCCCCGACCTGGTCGGGCACGGGCGCTCCGACCACCGTCGACACGACAGCGGCTATTACCTGTGGGAACACGCCGAAGACATGCTGGCCGTGGCTGAAAGCCTGGGCCTGGGGCAGTTTCACGTACTGGCCCATGGTATGGGTACCGGCGTGGCGTCGCTGCTGGCCGCCATGACCAGCGCCATTGCCAGCATGACCTTTCTCGACGGCATGGGCGCACCCTTCACGGTGGCCGAGCATGACCGGGTTCAGCACCTGGCCCGGGCCTACCGCCTCAAGCGCATGGTACAGCGCAGCCAGTTGCAGGGTTTCAGCGAGCGTGATGTGCAACGTTTCGACGACCTGGACACCGCCCTGGCCCAACGCCGCGAGCGCCTGGACACCGGCCTGTCCGAAGCCTCCGCCCGGCTGCTGGCCCTGCGCGATTTGCTGCAACTGAACGAGGGTTACTGCTGGCGGCACGACCCTCGGCTGGTGCTCCCCGAGCCCATGCCGCTGACCGAGCGCGAGGCCTGCGACCTGCTCGCCCAGATCCGCTGCCCGCTTTACCTGTTGTTCGGCCGCCAGGGCGCCTTCAGCGGTGAAGCCTTCGGCCGGCGCGAAGCCGCATTGCCCAGCCAGGCCAAAGTGTCCTGGCACCCGGGCGGGCACCACTTCCACCTGGATGCGCCGGACCGCGCGCTGGTGGACCAGTTGCTGCGCATTCTGGCGCGTCATGAAGGCGGGGTACTGCAGCGCCTGGTCAATGAGTAGGTGGAGTCAGTCGAAGTAGCCCCGCAGGCTGAAGCTGTAGCGGGTGTCCACGGTCGTGGCTTCGCCGCGGCTCCAGCGCGGGGTCAGGACGAACTCGAAGGCCGGCTCGTACAACCCGTCGCGCACCAGTGCACCGGCCAGTACCTCTACACCGTACCAGCCGTTTGCCACTTCGATCATGGGGCGGCCTGGAGCCTGGTAGCGCGCCATCAGGTCGCCGAGTGTCTTGGCGGTGAAGTGCTGCAGGATGCGCCAGGTGTACAGCATCAGCGCGCCATGTTCGACCCGTACCACGTAGCCATCGCGTTGATGCTTCAGGCGGCTGCCCGGCATGCGCAAGGCCGGTGTCTCGCCCTCGAGGGTGAACAGGATGTGGTAGGGCAGGTTGTCTACCCCTGCAAGTGGCAACACCACGCCCTCGCGCACCGCCTGGTCGCCGGAGTCGTTGTGGGTGAACGCGTAGGCCAGGTCATCTGGCAGTGCATGCTCCTGCTTGAAGCGCTCAAGCAGCTGGATATCCCCGAGCAGAAAGTAGTCCACCAGGTCGTTGAGCACTTCACTGAATTCGTGGCGCATCTGTTTTCCTTGTAAGTGCACAGAAACGGCTGAGGCAGATTAGCCCTACCTGTTGCCGTCTGGATGCCCTGCGCGTCCCGGTGGAGCAGCCTATCGGCTAATGTTTCTGGGTGATTTGTATCAGGTTGCCGCAGGTGTCATCGAACACCGCCGTGAGGGCAGCGTCTGCTTCTGAAGGTGGCTGGGTAAACTGCACGCCTGCCGCGCACAGCCGGGTGTATTCGGCCTGCAGGTCGCGCACGCCAAACGACGCGGCGGGTATGCCGTCATGCTTGAGCGCCGCTTTGTACACTTTGGCAGCCGGGTGTGCATCGGGTTCGAGCAGCAGCTCCACGCCGTTAGGGTCGTTCGGGGAGGTGAGGGTGAGCCAGCGGTGCCTTCCCATCGGTGTATCGTGCTTGGGTTCGAAGCCGAGTACGTAATGGTAGAAGGCCAGTGCTTTGGCCTGGTCGTCGACGAGGATGCTGGTGACCATGATCTTCATAGGCATGCACCTGGGCTGGGGCTGTTACTACCAGTAAAGACGCTCCCGCGGGTTTGACCAGCCTTGGGCGCAGCGGGTGACCATAAAAAACCTGCTCTGGTCATAGCCAAATGCTTGCCAGTACTGCGCCACCCGTGGCCCTGCGGGAGGTAAAGTGTGGTCATCATTCCCGAGCGCCCTGACGCGTCAGAGAGGAACCTGTGGCCGCCTACACCTTGCGACAACTCAAGTACTTCGTTACCACCGTTGAAGCCGGGAGCGTGGCCGAGGCCTCACGGCAGCTTTACATCGCACAGCCGTCCATTTCCACGGCGATCAAGGGCCTGGAAGAAAGCTTCGGCGTGCAGTTGTTCATCCGCCATCACGCTCAGGGCGTATCGTTGACCCCTAGCGGCAAGCGCTTCTACGCCAAGGCCAAGTCGCTGCTGCAAATGGCCCATGAGTTCGAGCAGAATGCCCTGGCCGACAATGACACCGTCGCCGGGCAGATCGACATCGGCTGTTTCGAGACGGTCGCGCCCTTGTACCTGCCGCGCCTGATTGCAGGGTTCAGGCAGCGCTACCCTGGCGTGGACATCCGCTTGCGCGACGGCGAACAGCAAGATTTGATTCAAGGCCTGACCGCGGGCACCTTCGACCTGGCGTTTCTGTACGACCATGACCTGGATGGCACCATCGAGGCCGAGCCACTGATGCCGCCGCAGAAGCCCTATGTACTGCTGCCGGAAAACCACCGCTTTGCCGGGCAGGCGCAGGTGTCGCTGCGTGACCTGTGCCCGGAGCCGATGATCCTGCTGGATGTTGCCCCGAGCCGCACTTATTTCGTCAGCCTGTTCAATGAAATGGGCCTTACCCCCAACATCGTCTTCAGCTCACCCTCCATCGAGATGGTGCGCGGCATGGTGGGGCAGGGCTTTGGTTTCTCGCTGCTGGTCACCCGCCCTCATTCGCCTTACACCTACGATGGCCAGCGCCTGGCGATGCTCGACATTACCGAGCCGGTCGCTCTGTCGGGTCTGGCGGCCGCCTGGTTGAAGCGGGTGCACCTGACCAAGCCTGCACAGTTGTTCGTCGAGTTTTGCCGGGAAGAGTTGGCCAAGTTTTAAGGGCACTGCGCTAATGCTTGGCGCCGAACACGTTGTGAAGGTGGCCTCGGTAGGCGTCGAAGGCGGCAATGGCGCCGTCGATCGCTTCGGTTTCCTGGTGCTGCGTCAGGCTCAGTTCATCGACGCCGGCAACGAAGGCCTGCCAGTGCAGGGCGCGCCCTTGTGGGTGGGCGGCCAGATGGCGGGCACCGCAAGTGCCGTCCAGGCCCAGGTGCTGGGCCCACTTGAACAGAAAGGCCGCCCCCAGGTTCGAACCCTCGCAGCAGTACAGCCAACCCAGCGCCTGGGCTGGGCTTGCCCGCACCGGCGTGGGCACGGGCGGTTGCTGTAGCAGCAGGTCCTGCATGTCCTGCTGCACTGCGGCAAAACGCGATAACCCATTAAGGCCCGGCAGTTGCTCGTTCAGCTGTTCATCCTGATAAAGCCCCACAAGGCTGCCGTGGAACTGGTACTGCACCTGCAAAAAACGGGCATAGCGTTCACGGCTTTCGAATGGCCGTGCGGCTACCACCAGCTGATCGACGCTGTCGTGCTCCCGGTGGGTGGACGCTTTCAGGCGTTTGCAGCGGCTTGCTTCAGCAGGTGGCAAGGGTACAACGGTCATCGGCAAATCCGCAGCATCAAGTAAGGTGCCCATGATGCTTGCCATTACGGCATCGCGGCAAGCTTGACGGGCGGTTACCATAGACCAGCCCTACGCCTCACCCAAGGACAACCGCCATGCCCACGCTTCAATTCCGCTCCCCGGTGGCAGAGGATGCCTACCGCTGCCATGCCATCGAAACCGGCGCCTACGAAGGGGACGAAGCCGCCACACTGGAAAAGATCGCCACCCGCATCACCCAATACCCCCAAGGCTTCCTGCTGCTGGAGAGCGATGGCGATATCGTTGGCTTCATCAACAGCGGTTGTGCCCACCAGGTGGTCATGGCGGACGAGGCCTTCAAGGAGCTGGTGGGGCACGACCCGGCCGCACCGAACGTGGTGATCATGTCGGTGGTGGTCGACCCCGCCCAGCAGGGCAAGGGCTACGCCAGGCAGCTGATGCAGGCCTTTGTCGCCCAGATGAAGGCCGCAGGCAAACAGACCATCCATTTGATGTGCAAGGCCCAGCATGTGCCGTTGTACGAGAAGATGGGCTACCGCTATGTGCAGCCGTCACCTTCCGAGCATGGGGGCATGGCCTGGCACGAGATGGTGATGGCGCTGTGAAAACGGCCGGGCCTGCGCACACCCCGCGCGGGCCCGGCTGGGCGGTCAGTCGCCGCTGACCAGCTGGCGCGCCAGCTGGTTGTGGCGCTCCAGTACCCGTGGCAGGTCCACGGTAACCAGGTGGCCGCCCTGCACCACGACGCGGCCATTGATCACGCTGGTGTGCACCTGGGTTGGGGTGCAGAACACCAACGCCGCCAGCGGGTCGTGGTGAGCCCCGGCATAGGCCACGTTCCCAAGGTCGAAAGCGACGAAGTCGGCCACCATGCCAGGGGCCAGTGCGCCGATATCATCACGGTTAAGCACCTTCGCCCCGCCCAGTGTGGCGATCTCCAGCGCCTCGCGCGCGGTCATGGCATCCGGCCCGAACCCTACCCGCTGCAGCAGCAAGGCCTGGCGTACCTCGCCAATCATGCTGGCGCCATCGTTGGACGCCGAGCCGTCCACCCCGAGGCCCACCGGCACCCCGTGATCCCGCATGCGGCGCACCGGGGCAATACCCGAAGCCAGGCGCATGTTCGAGCAGGGGCAATGGGCAACACCGGTGCCGGTGCGGGCGAACAGTTCGATGCCGTGCTGGTCCAGTTGCACGCAGTGGGCGTGCCAGACATCGTGCCCCACCCAGCCAAGGTCTTCGGCGTACTCGGCAGGGGTCATGCTGAATTTTTCCCGGCTGTAGGCGATGTCGTTGACGTTCTCCGCCAGGTGCGTGTGCATCGACACACCGTAGTGCCGGGCCAGCACGGCCGCTTCTCGCATCAGGTCGCGGCTGACCGAAAACGGCGAGCAGGGCGCCACCACAATGCGGCGCATGGCGCCGTGGCTGGCGTCGTGGTAGTCCTCGATCAGCCGTTGCGACTCCTTGAGGATGTCGGGTTCCTTCTCCACCACCGAGTCTGGTGGCAGGCCGCCCTGGCTTTGGCCCACGCTCATGCTGCCGCGCGCGGCATGGAAGCGCATGCCGATGTCGGCGGCCGCGTGAATGCTGTCGTCGAGCTTGCAGCCGTTGGGGTAGATGTACAGGTGGTCGCTGGAGGTGGTGCAACCGGACAGGATCAGTTCGGCCATGGCGGTCTGGGTCGATACCGCGATCATTTCCGGGGTCAGCCGTGCCCAGATCGGGTACAGCTGGGTAAGCCAGTTGAACAGTTCCCCATCCTGGGCGGCAGGCACTACCCGGGTAAGGCTCTGATACATGTGGTGGTGGGTGTTGACCAGCCCCGGGATAACCACCTTGCCGGCCATGTCCAGCACCACGTCCGCGTGTTGGGGCAGGGTGTCGCTGGGGCCAACCTGGGTGATCAGGTTGTCTTCAATGAACAGGCCGCCGCCGCGTATTTCGCGGCGGAGGCCGTCCATGGTCACCAGCAGTTCAGCATTTTTGACCAGCAGTGTTTTCTTGGGTTGTACGAGTGACATGGCTTGAGCCTGTCGCAATACGCGTCAGCGATGACAGACGTCGTAGGCGAGCGGTTATGTAATCAGGAATCTGAAAAGTTGTATACATCAGCCGTTTATTGATGATCTGGATTCAGGCAATTTGTGAAATATGGCCGGCAATTAGAAGCCAGAGAATGAATAGACTGATGCTTTACCGTCGTGAGTATTAACCGATGCCTATTGCACAACCTGATCTTGCCGCTCCCCCCGTTGATCGAAACGCCGGGATCAGCATCGCCATCCTGGCCTTTTCCGCCTTTCTAATCGTGACCACCGAATTTCTGATCGTCGGCCTGTTGCCCGCGCTCAGTCGCGACCTGGGGGTGTCGATTTCGGTGGCTGGGCAATTGGTCACCCTGTTCGCGTTCACGGTCATGCTGGCGGGGCCCTTGCTGACCGCGCTGTTGGCCCACCTGGACCGCAAGCGGCTGTTTATCGGCATTCTCGTGCTGTTTGCCGCCTCCAATGCGCTAGCCGCCGTCTCGGACAGCTTTTGGGTACTGGCCATTGCGCGGGTGATTCCGGCCTTGGCGCTGCCGGTGTTCTGGGGCACTGCCAGCGAGACGGCTGGCCAGTTGGCCGGGCCGGGCAACGCCGGGCGGGCGGTATCGAGGGTATACCTGGGCATTTCGGCAGCCATGCTGCTGGGTATTCCGCTGGGCACCCTGGCGGCTGAGGCCATGGGCTGGCGCGGCGCGTTCTGGATGCTGGCCAGCTTGTCGCTGCTGATGGCCTTGGCCATGTGGGTGTGGATGCCGCAGGTGCCCCGTACGGCGAAGGTGGATTTTGCCCGTCAGGCGCGGATCTTCACCGAGCGCTTCTTCCTCGCCAACGTGCTGCTGTCAGTGGTGGTGTTTACCGCCATGTTCACCGGTTACACCTACCTGGCCGACCTGCTACAGCGCGTCGCCGGCGTGCCGGCAGCCCACACCGGCTGGTGGCTGATGGGCTTCGGAGCGGTCGGGTTGCTGGGCAACTGGGCCGGTGGCCGGGCGGTGGAGCGTTCGGCGCTTATGGCCACTGCCGGTTTTCTGGCGTTGCTGGCCATGGGCATGGCAGCACTGGTGCCGCTGGCACATATGGGCGTGCTGTTTTGCCTGGCGCTGGCGGTGTGGGGCGTGGCCAACACCGCGTTGTACCCCATCAGCCAGGTCCGGGTGATGGCGTCGGTAAACCACGCTCAAGCGCTGGCGGGTACCACCAACGTTTCCGCAGCCAATGCCGGTATCGGCTTGGGGGCCGTGCTGGGTGGCCTGGCCATTCCTGGCCTTGGCATCGAAAACCTGGGTTATGTGGCCGCAGCGGTGGCGCTGTTGGCGCTGTTGCTGGTGCCCCTGGTGCGGGGCCTTGCACCTCAGGCTGACGGCCCTGGCCGTGTGCCGTGTGGCGCCAGCCGCGCCAGCAGGTAGTCAAGCAACGCCCGTACCTTGGGCAGGGCTTCGCGGCTTTTCAGCCATACCAGGTTCATCGGCAGGCCGTCGGTCGCCAGCCCTGGCAGCACTTCCACCAGGTCACCCCGGTCCAGGTGCCGTTGGGTCAGCCAGGTGGGCAACTGACCGATCCCATGGCCGGCCAGCACGGCCGCGACCTCACCCTCGCCATCGCCCACCGCGATACGCGGTTGCAGCGTGCGTTGCTCCATCTCGCCCGGTTGGCGGCCCTTGAACAACCAGGGGCTGACCTGGCCGTCGGTATGGCCATAGCCGACGCAGTGATGGTGTTCCAGCTCCCGCTCGTGCTGGGGTACGCCGTGCTCGGCCAGGTAGGCGGGCGCTGCGCAGAACACCAGGCGCTGTGCACCGAAATACTGGTGCCCCAGCGCGGCTGGCCAGGTGTCGGGGCCGCCGATGCGTACCACGATGTCGATGCCTTCGTAGACCGGGTCGACGAAACGGTCCGAGAACGACACATGGGGCTGCAGCAAAGGGTGCAGGCGAATGAAGTCGAGGATCAGCGGCAACACATGCAGGCGCCCGTAGGACGCCGGCAGCTCGATGCGTACCTTGCCGTGGGGCTGGTCGCCTGTTGCCAGCAATGCGTGCTCCACCTCTTCGAGGTCGGCCAGTACGCAGGTGCAGGTGCGGTAAAACGTCACGCCGGCTTCGCTGAGTGCCAGCCGGCGAGTGGTGCGGTTGAACAACCGCGTGCCCAGGCGCGCCTCCAGCCTGGCAATGCTCTTGCTCACCGCAGAGCCGGTAAGGTTCAGCCGCTCGGCGGCTGCCGTGAAGCTGCCGAGGTCGGCTACGGTAACGAACACATCGATGCCTTTCAGGCGTTCTGAGGAATACATGAGCAACCTTGGCTAAACCCGTTTCACTGCCCTGGCAGCATACGGGATCCTGTGTGAGACTGCCGATTGGCAGCATGAACACCGTTTGGGCAGCGCTGTGATGGAACACTGAACGCCCCCTCGTACTCTTAGCTGCACTATCCACCACCGGACGCCCTCGCTGTCCGACATCGCCCGGAGCGCAAGCATGACCGTTACGCTGCTGACCTTCTTCGGCACCCTGGCAACCATGGAAGCCGTTGCCTGGCTGGCGCACAAGTACATCATGCATGGCTTCGGCTGGGGCTGGCACCGCTCGCACCATGAGCCGCGCACTGGCCTGTTCGAGAAGAACGACTTGTATGCGGTGGTGTTTGCCGTGTTGGCCATCATCCTGATCGCCCTGGGCAACGCCGGGTGGTACCCGCTGCAATGGGTAGGCGCGGGCATGACTGCCTACGGCCTGCTGTATTTCGTGGCCCACGATGGCCTGGTGCACCGGCGCTGGCCGTTCAAGGTGGTGCCGCGCCGGGGCTACCTGAAGCGGCTTTACCAGGCCCACCTGTTGCATCACGCGGTACCGGGCAAAGAGGGGTGCGTCTCGTTCGGCTTCCTGTACGCGCCGTCTATCGAGCGGCTGCGTCGGCAACTGCGTGCTCATCATGATGGGCCACTGCGCCGCAAGGGCGCTGCCACAGCTGCGCAGGCCGCCGAGGGTGGCGATGCAGCCGCCGGGTCAGGGCCTGCCACAGGCCACTGAGCAACGCGCCCACCTTTTCCAACCGTGTGGTGGACAGGCGCCCGTCCCAGGCGTCGGTGCCTGCCCGCATCACCTTGTGGCCAATACGCCGATACACCTGGCCAGCGGTGGCCACGGCCCACGCGCAGCGAAGCGGCAGTGCTGTCAGCCCCGCCTGGGCGCTGGCATAGTAAGGCTCGGCTTCGGCCACCAGGCGCTGGGCCATGCTTGCCACGGCGCGGCGGTGGCGGGGGTCGGCCAGTGCCTGGGCGGGTACCTGGAACTCAGCCAGCCAGGTGGCTGGCAAGTAGCAGCGGCCCACCCGGGCATCGTCGACGATATCCCGGGCGATATTGGTCAGCTGCATGGCCAGGCCCAGGTCGCAGGCCCGGTCCAGTACCTGTTGTTCATGAACCCCCATCACCCTTGCCATCATCAGGCCGACCACGCCGGCCACGTGGTAGCAGTAGCCCATTACCTCGTCCAGGGTCTGATAGCGGCAGCCCGAGACATCCTGGGCAAAGCCCTCCAGCAAGGCGAATGCCTCGTCCCGGGTGACGCCGTGGCGGCGCACCACCTCCTGCAAGGCGGCGAAGGCCGGGTCATGCACCGGCCGGCCGGCGCAGGCGGCGTCGGTCTGCAACTGCAGTGTGGCCAGGCGTTCGCGGGCCTGCTCAGGTGTCAGTACCACCGCATCGTGGCCCGCCTGCTGTCCATCGATCACATCGTCGCAGTGCCGGCACCACGCGTACAGCAGTACTGCGCTGCGCCGGGTTTGCGCGTCGAACAGGCGAGAGGCGGCGGCGAAGCTCTTGGAGCCCACCGCGATGCTGTGTTCGGCGTGGGCCAGCAACGCGTCATGGCTGGCCGGGGTCATGGGTGCAGGTCCTCCAGCATCAGGGCGGCGGTGGCCTTGGCCGAAGCGATCACACCGGGCACCCCGGCGCCCGGGTGAGTACCAGCGCCCACCAGGTACAGGTTGCTCACCTGGCTGTCGCGGTTATGCGGGCGGAACCAGGCGCTTTGGGTCAGCAACGGCTCCAGCGAGAAGGCCGACCCTACGTGGGCGTTGAGCTCGTGGTGGAAGTCCTGCGGGGTGAAGATGCGGCAGGTGACCAGGTCGTCGCGCAGGCCGGGGATGTAGTGGTGCTCCAGGTACTGCAGGATACGGTCCCGCAAGCGTGGGCCTTCCACTTCCCAGTCGATCGCGGCATTGCCCATGTGCGGCACCGGCGCGAGCACGTAGTGGCTCGAGCAGCCCTCGGGCGCCAGGCTGGGGTCGGTGGCGCAGGGGGTATGCAGGTACAGCGAGAAGTCATCAGGCAGGGTGGAGCCGTTGAAGATATCGTCGATCAGCTCGCGATAGCGCGGGCCGAAGCACACAGTGTGGTGCCGCAGGTGGGGCTGGGGGCGTTTGAGGCCGAAGTGCACCACGAACAGTGAATTGCTGAAGCGCTTGCCCTTGAGCCGTTTGCCCTCCTGGGTGCCGCGGGGGTGCCCGCCCAACAGGTCGGCATAGGTGTGCACCACGTCGGCATTGGAGGCCACCGCGTCTGCCTCCCAGCGGCGCCCGTCACGGGTGCGCACGCCGGTCACGCGGCTGCCCTGGGTTTCGAAGGCCTCCACCTGGGCGTTGAGCTCCAGCGTGCCGCCCATGTCGGTAAACAGCTTGGCCATACCCTGCACCAGGGCGCCGGTGCCACCTTTGGGGAACCACACGCCCCAGGTACGCTCCAGGGCATGGATCAGCGTGTAGATCGATGAAGTGGCGAACGGGTTGCCGCCGACCAGCAAGGCGTGGAACGAGAACGCCTGGCGCAGTTGATCGTCCTTGATGAACTTGGCGACCATGCTGTACACGCTGCGCCACGCTTGCAGCCGCGCCAGTTGCGGGCCAGCGTGGAGCATGTCGCGAAACGACAGGAAGGGCACCGCGCCGAGCTTGATGTAGCCCTCCTGCAGAACGTCCTTGGAGTAAGCCAGAAACTGCCGGTAACCCTCCACATCCGCTGGCTCGAAAGCTTCGATCTGGCGCTCCAGTTCGGCCTGGTCGTTGCCATAGTCAAAGGCGCGGCCATCTTCCCAGCACAGGCGGTAGAACGGCGCCACTGGCAGCAATTGCACGTAGTCCTGCATGGGGCGCCCGGCCAGGGTGAACAGCGCCTCGATGGCGCTCGGGTCGGTGATCACCGTGGGGCCGGCGTCGAAGGTAAAGCCCTGGTCGTGATAGACGTAGGCGCGCCCGCCCGGCTTGTCGCGCCCCTCCAGCAGGGTGGTGCGTACACCGGCAGCCTGCAGGCGGATGGCCAGGGCCAGGCCGCCCAGGCCTGCGCCGACAACCAAAGCGGATCGTTCGTTGCTCATGAAGGGTCCTTGAAATGGGCTGGAGAATGGCGCAAGGCGGCCTGGATGGCCTCACCGACCGGCACTGGCGGCTTGCCAGACAAAATGCGCAGGCGGTCGCGCCAGGTGTTGTGGCCCGCATAGAACCGGGCAATCAAACCTTCGGGCAGTTGGTAAAAGCGTTGCATCACACGCCAGCGCTGGTCCGGTCGCCCGGCCAGGAACAGCATGCGGTTGAGCAGTCGGTAAAAGCGCTGGTCTCGCCAGCGGTGTTCCAGGTAGCCGCCCAACGCCTCGGCCAGCGAGGCTGCGCTGTCCAGTGGTTGGGCGGCCAGCCAGTCGGCCAGGCGTACCGCGTCCGGCAACGAGTAGCCGGTGGTGCAGTGGAACAGCCCGGCACGCAGGCCGACCGCAGGCTGGCGATGCTGCGCCGCCCACCAGGCGGGAAAATCGTCGGCCAGGGTGATGGGCAGTACGCCTTGTTCTTCGCGCAGGCATTCGGCAATGTGCCAGCCGCGCTGTTGCAGGTAGGCGCCGATATGTTCGCGCAACTGCTCGGGGGCCGGTGCCTGGCGGTCCACGTAGTGGGTGTCTTCCACCAGCAGGGTGTCGCTGCTGAACGGCAGTACATAAACAAAGCGATAGCCTTGGCCTTGCGGCACCCGGGCATCCATCAGGATGGGGGCCTGCAAGCCGTGGGGCGCGGTCAGGCGCAGCACCTGACCGAGAAACGCCTGCTGGCCGAGTACCCGGTGCGGGCTGGGCTGAATGCCGCGCCCGTCCAGCACCACGTTGGCCTGCAGGGTTTCGCCACTGGCCAGGGTGACCTGGTCGGGGCGAGCCTCGGTTACGTGGCAGCCCGTGCGCAGGGAGGAGCCCAGGGCAGGGGTGATGACCTGGGCGAAGCGCTCGCTGGTGATGCTGGCGTAGCCACTGGCAAGGCACCGCGAAAAAGCCGGGAAGTGCACGTGGTAGGCCGGCCAGCGCTTGACCACCAGCGGTGCCAGCCAGCGCTGCTGCGGTGGCGTCAGGTCGGCATCATGGAACGACCAGGTGTGGTTGCCACCCAGCTCGGCGGCTTGCTCCAGGCACAGCACGCGCAGTTCGGGTCGCAGTTGCTGCAGGCGCCAGGCAATCAGGCCATTGGCCAGGCCGCCGCCCAGCAGAATCAGGTCATGGCGCACAGGTTGCCCTCCTGCAGCACAGGTTTGCCGCTGCGTAATGCGGTTTCAAGGATGTCAGCGCCGCGCTGGACGCCGCCGCAGGTGGCGAGTTCGGCCTGCAGCGCGGCGTGTGTGGGGGCTGGCTGGCTGAGCAGCCGCCCCAGTGCATCGGTGATGGGGCCGGCCCCCGCATGGCGCGACAGCACCTCACCGAGCCGGTGGTAGCGCACGCGCGCAGCCACGCCAGGCTGATCGAAGGCGATGGGGATGACCAGCAGTGGGGTGCCAGCCGCCACCGTGTCGAGCACGGTGTTCAGGCCGCCATGGCTGACCACCACGCTGGCCTGGCGCACGGCCCAGTGTTGGGGGGCGAAATCGGTGACGAGGGTGGCGCCCAGTTGCAGCAGGCTTGCCTGTTGTGCCGGGCTCAACCCGCCGCAGTGGGCAACCAGCAGCTGAGCATCCAGGCGGCGGCAGGCTTGGGCGATACGCGCGAACAGCTCGAAGCGGTGACCTTGCAGGGTGCCCAGGCTGGCGAATACCAGTGGTTTGCCGGCGTCGAACGCCCAGTCGGGTGTTGCAGTGCAAGGTGCGCTGCGCAACGGGCCCACCGCATGGAAGTGTGCGGGTAGCCCTTGCCGGTGGAAGTCCAGGCTGGAGGGTGTCTGGCTCAACTGGGCCAAGGGCGACAGGCACTGGTGGGCCGCCTGGCGTGCTGGCAGGCCCAGCGCCAGGCATGCCTGTTCCAGCGCATGCTGCATGGGCCGCATCAGCCAGTCATGCACGCGCTCACTGCCTTCGTAGATGCGCGGGTCTAGGCCATGGTTGAAGGGCATGACGGGCAGCGGCAGGCCGGGCTCCCGGTTGATCGGCAATGCGCAGGCAACCGAGAAGAACGGCAGCCCACAATGTTCGGCGGCCAGTGCACCTGCGGGCTCCATCTGGTCGCAGATCACCGCATCCACGTGCTGTTCCCGCAGCGCTGCAGGCAGCCATTTGCACAGCATGGCAGTGGTCTGGGCCAGGTGCCGGATCAGCTGGCGCAGTTGCAGCGGCCCGGTTGGCCTGGCCACCAGCCCCATGGCGTGGTCCAGGCTACCCGGCGGGCAGTCGGCATGGCCAACCTCGACGTAACCCAGCCGTGTATCGCTGACCCAGCGCTGCGCTTCAGGCTGATGGAAAAAACTCACCCGGTGCCCGCGCGCGACCAACTCGGCGCCCAGCGCCTGCATGGCCGCAAAGTGGCTGGGGTAGGGCGGTGCAACGACCGCAAAGTGGCTCATGCCAGGTCCAGGCGCGGCGGCACCAGGCGTGCCCGACGCAACTGGGCAAGGTTTTGCGAGCCGGTGCAGAAGCAGACGATGCGCAGTTGGCGGATGATCACGTCGAAATGCGTCACCACCGCTTCGGTTGACGCCATGGCCGCGGTCAGCACCCCGGCGGCCTGGCCCACCAGGTCGGCGCCCAGGCGGATGGCCTTGGCCACATCCACCCCGTCGCGCACACCGCCCGAGGCGATCAGGCCGATACCGGGCACGGCGCGGTGTACCGCCAGCAGGCTCTGCGCCGTGGGGATGCCCCACCCGCTGAACGCCATCGCCACCGCGTGATCGGCGGCATTCTGGGTGCGTTCGGCTTCCACGGCAGCCCAGCTGGTGCCACCGGCGCCTGCCACGTCGATCATCGCGACGCCTGCATCGCTCAGCTGGCGTGCCACTGCCGGGGAGATGCCAGCCCCTACCTCCTTGATGACAACGGGCGCCGGTAGATGCCGGCACAAGTGCTCGATGTGCGCCAGTACACCCTGCCAGTTGCGATCCCCCTCGGGCTGCACGGCTTCCTGCAAAGGGTTCAGGTGGATGATCAACGCATTGGCCTGCAAGCTGTCCACGGCGCGCCGGGCCAGGTCCAGGCCATCGGGCTCACGCAGCTGTGCAGCGCCCAGGTTGGCCAGCAGCGGTGTATCAGGTGCCAGCCGGCGCAGTTCACCGGTCAGGCCTTGATCCTGGCCGGTGCGCAGGCTGACCCGCTGGGAGCCCACCCCCATGGCAACGCCGAGTGCCTGGGCTGCTTCGGCCAGGTGATGGTTGATAAAACGGGCCCGTTCCGCCCCTCCGGTCATCGAGCTGATCAGCAACGGCGCCCGCAGGGGCATACCGAACAGCTGGGTGCCCAGGTCTACGTCGTCCAGTGCCATTTCAGGCAGGGCGCAATGCTCGAAACGCAGCGCCGACCACCCCGGGTCGACCCCGTGGCTGGCGCTGCTGTTGGCCAGGACGATATCCAGGTGATCGTCCTTGCGTTGACTCAACGGGCTTTTGTTCATGCCGGCTCCATTGCCAGGGAATCATCCTGCGGTGCGTGCGGTCTGTGTGCATGAGCCAGACAACTTGTACAACGCGACGCGCTTTGTATAGCTAAGCTGAAAATTGGCACAGCATCAGGCAACGGCGTGCATCAGTCGTTCCTTTTCTACTACGGTCAATGGGCCGCCCACTTCGCGAGGCAAGGATGACGACCACAGCCCCCACGCTCAGCGCCGCCGACGCCGGCCACGATCACCAGCTGGCTGCAGCGCATGCCGCCATCGAAGCCCGGCTGGCCGCCTTGTTGCCACCCGCAGGGCATGAACGGGACCTGGTCGCGGCGGCCATGCGTGACTGCACATTGGCACCGGGCAAACGCCTGCGGCCCATGTTGCTGCTGTTCACGGCCAAAGGCCTGGGGGCTTGCCCGCAGGCAGCGCTTGACCTGGGCTGCGCCGTGGAGATGGTGCACGCGGCCTCCCTGGTGCTGGACGACCTGCCTTGCATGGACAACGCAGCGCTGCGCCGTGGCCGGCCAACGCTGCACCTGGCCTTCGGTGAGGATGTAGCGGTACTGACGGCGATTGCATTGCTGTCGCGCGCCTTTGGCGTGGTCGCCGGGCTGCAGACGGTGGCGCCGGAAGTGCGCAGCGATTTGGTGGTGACCCTCACCGCTGCCATCGGCAGCGAGGGCTTGGTCAAGGGTCAGCTACAGGATTTGCGCGATGGCGCGCGCCCGCGCACGGCGGCGGAAATCGCCGAGACCAACCAGCTCAAGACGGGCGCGTTGTTCGCCGCGCTGTTGGGCATGGCAGGCCGGCTGGCCGGTACCGGCACTGCGCAGCTGGCCTGCTTGCACCGCCTGGCCGACGCCCTGGGCCAGGCGTTTCAACTGCACGATGACCTGCACGACCGTGACCCGGCCAGCGGCAAGAGCACCGGCCTGGACCAGGGCAAGTCCACGCTGCTGGCCATGTGTGGTGAGCGTGAGGTGCGCCAACGGCTGGAGGCGCACCTGCAGCACGTAGAGCAGTGCCTGGCGAACCTGGCGCTGGCCGATTCGCCGATCTGCACGGCCATGCGCAGGGTCTTTGCGCGAAGCCCAGGGCAGGCCGGTGGCACCACGGGCGCGTGGTGCCAGAACCGGCTGGACGCCTCAGCGGGCGGCGCCTTTACCCAGCATGTCTGAACCGTTGGCTGCCGCTGGCTGTTCATACGCGGTGGCACCGGCAATGTGCCGGCCTGCCACGTAGCCGAAGGTAAGCGCCGGCCCCAGGTTGATGCCCCCTGAGGGGTACCAGCCGCCAAAGATGCTGGCCATGTCCGTGCCCGCTGCGTACAACCCTTCGACCGGTTTCCCGTTGGCGTCCAGCACCCTGGCACTGCCATCGGTGCGCAGGCCGGCGAACGTGCCAAAGCAGCCTGGTTTGACTTTCACGGCGTAAAACGGCCCATGTTCTATTGGGGCCACGCAGGGGTTTGCGCCGTTGTGCTGCGGGTCGCCCTGCTTGCGGTTGAACGGTGTCGAGCCGCGGCCGAAGGCCGGGTCCTGGCCAGTGCGGGCATGCAGGTTGAAGGCATCCACCGTCGCGCGCAGCCCCGCAGGGTCGATCCCGCATGCCTGCGCCAGCAACTCGAGGGTGGCAGCCCGCTTAAGGTAGCCGCTGCGTACATGTGGGCCCAGCGGCAGCGGTGCCGGGCGCGCATGGCCCAAGCCGTAACGGCGAATGAACCGATGGTCGCACAGGAGCCAGGAGCACACCTCCTGATCCTCCGGTACCGCCGCCACCATCGCAGATACGTAGTCGTAGTAACCGTGCGCCTCGTTGACGAAACGCTTGCCGTTGGCGAGCACGCCGATGATGCCCGGCTTGCCTCGCTCGATGATGTGCGGAAAGTGGCCGAGGCTGCCGTCGCTGTGCGGTACCTGGGAGACCGGCGCCCAGGCCACGGGCGACTTCAAGTCGGTGGCAACGATACCGCCCGCCGACTCACCCAGGCGCAGCCCATCGCCTGAGCAGCCCTTGGGGGGCAGGGCCAGGTTGTCGTGGCCGCTGTTGTCGCGGGGGAATAATTGCTGACGGCGTGCGGTGTCGTGGGGGAACCCGCCCGCGGCCAGCACCACGGCGCGGGCGCGGATGCGTTGCTCGCCATTGGGTGTGGTGACCGATGCGCCACAGACCCTGCCTTGCTCGATCAGCAGGTGCCTGGCCGGCGACGATGCCTGCAGGCGCACACCCAGGTCCTGCGCCGACTTGGCCAGGCGTGCAACCAGCGCCACCCCGTTGACCAGGTGCATGGCCCGGCCGTAGCGTGCCAGGTGATAGAGGTGGCGGCCGAAGCGTTTGCACACGTGCAGCAGCGCTTTGGGCGAGCGGGTCATGTTGAGGAACGCGGCCAGGTCTGGCCCCGCCATGATGGGCATCCCCATGAACGAGGTTTCGCGCAGCGTCTTGCGCAGGCGCGGCAGCAGCGCGCCGACTTCGCGGGCGTCGTAGGGTGCAGCAATCACCTGGTGCCCCCCCTGTGCCGCGCCTGGGGTATCGCCATGCATGTCGGGGATGCCATTACCGTCCACGAACTGCAGCGCTGTGTGCTGCTCGAAGAACGCCACCATGTGCGGGCAGGCGTGCAGGAAGGCCTCGACGCGCTCGGCGTCGTAGAACGCGCCCAGTTCATGGCGCAGATACGTCAGTGGCTGGGTGATGTCTTCATCGATGCCGGCACGCCGCGCCAAGGGGTTGCGCGGTACCCAGGCCCAGCCGCCGGACCAGGCGGTGGCCCCGCCGAACACGTCATCCTTTTCCACTAGCACTACCTTTTGCCCGTGCCAGGCAGCCGTAACGGCAGCGGCCAGGCCGGCAGCACCAGAGCCAATGACCAGTACATCGCATTCGGTTTCAACGGGCGCGGCAGACATCGCGAGATTCCTGTATTTTATTGGAACTTGATTCCATATTCTTATGAGGGCCGGCATTGGCCGCAAGTAGCGGAGCGTCAAAGCCCGCGTTTTATGGGCGATAATCGGTCGAATCGACCCGTTCAACACTGCACGCGCCTTTATCGACATGGAATCATCTTTCACAATTCGTTCCCTTTTTCAGGACACTCCCTATGGCCGGCAGTCAAATCGAGCGCGCATTCAGCCTTGTCGAAAGCCTTACCGGGGAGCCCCAGGGTTTGGCCCTGCAAACCCTTGCAGATCGCCTGGGTATTCCCAAAAGCGCCACTCACCGCATGCTTACCGAGCTGGTGCGGCTGGGTTACGTGCGCCAGAACCGTGACACCAGCCGCTACCAGTTGTCGGCCAAGCTGGTGGCGCTGGGCTTCCGCTACCTGTCCAGCAGTGGTGCCGACATCGTCCAGCCAATCCTTGACCGCCTTGCCCAGGACAGTGGCGAACTGGTGCGCCTTGGGGTAATCGACGGTGCCCGCCAGGTGTGGATCGCAAAATCCCAAGGCGCGCGCTCCGGCCTGCGGTACGACCCGGACATGGGCCGTGACGCGCCGCTGTTCTATACCGCCTCCGGGCATGCCTGGCTGGCCAGCCTGGAGGACGAGCAGGCCGTGCAGATGGTGCTGCGCCAGGGTATCGCCGACCCCGAACAGTTTGGGCCGAACGCGCCGCGCTCCATGGACCAGTTACTCGGTTACCTGCACCAGGCCAGGGAGCGGGGCTACGCCTGGGTGGAGCAAACGTCCGCAGTGGGCATGTCTGCCCTGGCGGCTGTAATTCGACGCCCCAGCGACCTGGGGGTGATCGGCGTGCTGAGCATTGCCGGGCCCAGTGCACGGCTTGCGCCAGGGCGCTTGGCCGAGCTAGCGCCACTGTTGCTGGCGGCGGCCCAGGAGCTGTCGGTGGCAAGCCCCGCCAGTGAGCTGTTTGCCTGAGGCGTTTACTGGTCGATTACCGAACAATGTCTAATGGCAGGGGTGTTGAAATCAGGAACGAAGTTCTACAGTGCTTTTTATTGAATCCGGAACAATGTTCCAGAAAACCTATAATAATGCACCGAGGACCTTCAGTTGAGCTCACCCCTTCGTATCGCGCTGGTCGGCGCAGGCATCATGGGCCGCCAGCACTACCAGCACCTGCAGCATGTGCCAGGCGCGCAACTGTGCGCGGTAGCAGACCCCGGCCCACAGGCCGAGGCGTTCGCTGCTGAATGCGCAGTACCTTGGTTCGCGGACCACCGCGTGATGCTCGACAAGGTGCAGCCGCAGGCCGTGATTGTCGCCAACCCCAACAACCAGCACGTGCTGACGGCCCTGGACTGTGTGCAGGCGGGCGTGCCTGTGCTGGTGGAAAAACCGGTGGGTGTGCACCTGGATGAAGTGCGCACCCTGGTGGAGGCCTCACGGCGCACGGGTGTGCCCGTTCTTGTCGGGCACCACCGCCGGCACAACCCGCTGATCGCCAAGGCCCATCAGGTCATTGGCGACGGCGCGCTCGGCCGGCTGATCAACGTTACGGCCATGTGGCAACTGCAAAAGCCTGACAGCTACTTCGACACCGCGTGGCGACGCGAGCCGGGAGCGGGCTTTCTCCTGACCAATCTCATTCACGACCTCGACCTGCTGCGTTACCTGTGCGGTGAAGTGGTGCAGGTGCAGGCTTTCACCCGCAACGATGTGCGCGGTTTCGCCAATGAAGACAGCGCGGCCGTGCTGCTGCAGTTCGAGAACGGCGCCCTGGGCAGCCTGACCGGTTCGGACGCTGTGGCGGCGCCCTGGAGTTGGGAACTGGACTCGGGTGAAAGCCCGGTTTACCCACGTCAGCCGGATCAGCCGTGCTACCTGCTGGCGGGCACCCGGGGCTCACTGAGCATTCCGCAGCTCAAGCATTGGCATTACGCCCAGGCGGGGGCGGGGTGGCATACGCCATTGCTGCAAAGCCAGGAAAGTATCCCGGCTGGCGAAGCCTTGACCCTTCAGTTGCAGCATTTCGTGCGCGTGGCCCGTGGCGAGCAGGCCCCATTGATTGATGCCGCCGATGGGGGGCGTACCCTGGCACTGGTCGACGCTATCCGCCAGGCAGCCGCCAGCGGCCGGGCCTGTGCTCCAGAATTGATCGCCTGACGGGCGTGTTCTTTATTGACGGTGAAGTAAAATGACGGATCGAATTTTTTCCCTGGCAGCGCTTACGGTACTGGAGCTGTCCCCGCCGGACATGGTGGAAGCCGCTGCCCGCGCGGGGTATAGCCACGTAGGCCTGCGCCTGGTGCCGGCGACAGAGCAGGAACAGCACTTCCCGCTGGTGGCCGACGCGAGCCTGCGCCGGCAAACCCAGGCGCGCTTGCGCGACACCGGCACCAAAGTGCTGGACCTGGAGATTCTGCGGCTCAAGCCGGATACCTGCGTAGCGGATTTCAAGGCCATGCTCGACGTGGGCGCAGAACTGGGCGGTACCGAACTGTTGGTGGCGGGCAACGACCCTGATGAGTCACGGCTGACCGAACGGTTTGCGCACTTGTGTGACCTGGCCGCAGACTACGGCATTTACCCGCATCTGGAGTTCATGCCCTGGACAGAGGTGCGTGACCTGCGCCAGGCCATGCGCGTTGTGGCCAATGCTGATCGCGGCAATGCCTGTGTATTGGTGGATGCCTTCCATTTCAACCGCTCGGCTTCGGCGCTGGCAGACCTGGCCACGCTGGCACCCGAGCGCCTGCGCTATGCCCAGTTGTGTGATGTGGCGGGCCCGGTACCGGATGACATGGATGAAATCCTGCGCCAGGCGCGCAACGAACGGCGCTTTCCGGGCGACGGCGATGCCGACCTCGTAGGGTTGCTGCGTGCTCTGCCAGCGAACGTGCCGCTGAGCCTGGAAATACCGACCCGCCAGTTGCTGGAGCAGGGTATCAGTGGCGAACAACGGGCACGTATGGCCCTGCAACGGGCCAAGGCCGTGCTCGCCAAAGCCACCTCTCTTCCGTAAAAGCGAGCGATGCGCCGCAAAGCGGCGCTGCTTGCAGCCATCGCCCTTTCACACCCCTCCACGCCGCACATGCTTGGCCAGCACCTGCTCCAGCATTTCCCACATCAACGGGTCCAGGCTGAATGCCACGTTGAAGCGCATCCACCCGGTCTGCCCGGCATCGACCATGAACAACTGGCCAGGCCCGAGCATGATGCCTTTTTCCAGCGCATCGTCCAGCAGCAGCGCGCTGTCGGGAATAGCCGGGTGGCGGGTCCAGATGTACATGCCTTCGTCCGACTCGGTGAACAGCTCGAAGCCCAGCCGGTGCAAGTGCCGGCCGACTTCCTGGTGGGCTTCGGCCAGGCGTTGGCGCAGGCGTTTGAGGTGCTTGCGCCAGCGGCCGTCGATGATCGCGGCATACACCACACGCTCCATCACCTGGGACGTGGTCAGCCCCGAGCGCATCTTCATCTGCAGCAGCTGCTGCGCCAGGCCCGGGTTGGCGAGCATATAGCCCACCCGCACATTGGGTGAGATGCTCTTCGAGTAACTACCCACATACACCACCTGCTGCAGATGATCGAGGCTGGCCAGGCACGGCTGGGGTTCGGCGACCATGTCGGCGTACAGGTTGTTCTCGACCAACCGGAAGCCATGCTGGCCGGCCAGCTGCAGCAGGCGGTGCAGTTGCGGCAGCGGGGTGCGCGAGCAGGTCGGGCTGTGTAGGTGCGGCTGGGTGAAAAACGCCGTCGGGCGGTGTTGCGTCAGCAGGTGCTCGAGGTGGTTCAGGTCGTAACCGGTAGGCGTGCGCGGTACGCCCACCAACGTGGCACCCTGGGTACGCAGGATGCTCATCAGGTTGGGGTAGCCAGGGTCGTCCACCAGCACCACGTCACCCGGCCGAACCAGCGTGCGCACCGCCAGGTCCAGGGCCTGGCTGGCGCCGTGGGTAAGCATCAATTGCGCAGGGTTGGCGACAATCGACAGCTCCTGTTGCAGGTTCTGCGCGGTCAGGGTACGCAGCTCCGGCAACCCCATGGGGTCGCCGTAACCAGACAACTCCAGCGGGCTGCCGGCCACCTGGCGCAAACCCCGGCGCAGGCCGTCTTCGTACATCCAATCGTTGGGCAACCAGCCGCACCCCGGCTTGAACGGCAACTGGCGGATCTCGAAGATCTGCTGCAGGTACCATTCGGAGTTGAACGTTGGTCGGCTGGCGTCAGCCTCGGCAGTGTGCTGCTCCAGCAGTTCGCCCGCGGCCCGGTTGACGAAGAACCCCGCATTGCCCCGACTCACCAGCAGGCCTTGAGCGACCAGGCGGTCGTACGCCTCGACCACGGTGAAGGTGCTCACCGAGTAGGTGGCGGCAAAGGCGCGGATAGACGGCACCTTGGCGCCAGGCTTGAGCGTTTGGTTGTCGATAAGGGTGCGAAGCCCGTCGATGATCTGGTTGACCAGCGGCGTCGTGGACTCTGGATGTAGTTGCAGCATGGGGTGCCTTCAGGTGGGTGTAGCCAGGCGCCTTGCCGGTGTACTGGGTCGGCGGCCTATACAGTGCAGTGCGAGTTTCATGCCACTGTGCATGGCTCTCTGCGTCGGACATTTTTACATTAGGTGTCGGATATCGCCACATAAAGCATGTTCAGTTCGCCCCAGGCGTCAGCCCTGGGGCGCGTCAGCAGGCCGCCATGGAAGGCCTGCGTGTGTTTGTCACACCATCCTGCCCGCATTAGCACTGATGTACAGGTGAAGCCGCCAGCCATCGGGGTTTCACGCATTTCCTTGGATAAAAAGAAGCACGGGGTACACAACTGATGGACGCAACATCCACAACAACCACCGCGAAAGGCGGGCACGAGAGCAAGCTCAGTGCCTCGCTCAAGTCGCGCCACCTGACGATGATGTCCATCGCCGGGGTGATCGGCGGCGCCTTGTTCGTCGGCTCCGGCAGCGTGATTCACAGCGCCGGGCCGGCTGCGGTGCTGGCCTACCTGGCAGGCGGCATCCTGGTGGTGCTGATCATGCGCATGCTGGGCGAAATGGCGACCTCGTCGCCCGACACCGGTTCGTTCTCCACCTATGCCGACCGCGCCATCGGCCGCTGGGCCGGGTTCACCATCGGTTGGCTGTACTGGTGGTACTGGGTCATCCTCATGGCCTGGGAGGCCTACGTGGCGGGCAAGATCCTGCATGGGTTCTTCCCGGATGTGAGCGTCAACGTCTTCGTGCTGGCCACCACCCTGGTGCTGATCACGGTCAACTTCTTCAACGTCAAGCACTACGGCGAGTTCGAGTTCTGGTTTGCGTTGATCAAGGTGATCGCGATCGTCTGTTTCCTGATCGTGTGTACCGCCGCGGTGTTGAACATCTGGCAGTTCGGTGAAGTGCGCGGCATCACCCACCTTACCGCCGAAGGCTTCATGCCCAACGGGATCACCACGGTGATCGGGGCCTTGCTGGGCGTGATGTTCGCCTTCCTGGGCGCCGAGATCGTCACCATCGCCGCCTCCGAAGCCAAGGACCCTGCCGCGCAGATCGTCAAGGCCACCAACTCGGTGGTGTGGCGCGTGTGCCTGTTCTATGTGGGCTCGATCTTCCTGATCGTCTGCCTGGTGCCGTGGAACGACCCGCACCTGGGCGTCTCCGGTTACGGTGCCTACCGCCGTACCCTGGAGCTGCTGGGCGTGCCTTACGCCGAGCTGCTGATGAACTTCGTGGTACTGACTTCGGTAAGCAGCTGCCTGATCTCCGGCCATTACACAGCTTCGCGCATGCTGTTCTCCCTGGCCCAGCGCGGCGATGCACCGTCGTTCTTCAAGATCACCCGGGCCGGCACCGGCGTACCGGTGTACGCAATCATGGGCTCGTGCGCCGTGGCCGTCGTCTGCGCGCTGATCAACTTCAGCGAGACGCTGCGCCCCAAGGACGTGCTGGATACCCTGATGAACACCACCGGCATGATCGCCTTGCTGGTGTACCTGGTGATTGCCTGCTCGCAGCTGCGCATGCGTCGCAAGCTGATTGCCGAGGGCAAGGAAGTGCGCCTGAAGATGTGGCTGTTCCCTTGGCTGACCTACCTGGTGATCGCTTTCATCGTTGCCGCCCTGGTGACCATGGCCTTCATGCCTGACTACCAGATTTTGGTGATCTCCACCGGTATCGCCGCTGCGGTGGTGGTGGCAATGGGCGTGGTGCATCAGCTGCGCAGCAGCCGCCAGCACTAAGCGTCAACGGCGTTACGCTGCGGCCGGCTCCCTTGGGACCCGGCCGCTTTGCATTGTGGGCCTTCCCCAGCCCCAGACACCCGGCAGATGGCATATGCTGCACCCATCGCTCAAGGAGATTGCTCCCATGTCCTGGTCCGCCACCCAGTATTCCCTGTTCGAAGACGAACGCACCCGCGCCGTGCGCGACCTGCTGGCCGCGGTGCCCCCGCGCCCGGTGCGCCACGCCACGGACCTTGGGTGCGGGCCTGGCAACTCGACAGAAGTGCTGCTGCAGCGTTGCCCCGACGCCCAGGTGACGGCGCTGGACAGTGACGCCGACATGATCGACAAGGCCCGTGAGCGCAAGCGCCTGTGCATTCCGCGGGTGCGCATGGTCACTGCCGACATTACCGGCTGGTGCGCGGCCGAACCCCAGGACCTGATCCTGGCCAATGCGTCGCTGCAGTGGGTACCCGACCACGCCAGCCTTTATCCGCACCTGGTCCAGCAGCTCAGCGAGGGCGCCAGCCTGGCCGTGCAGACCCCCGACAACCTGGAGGAACCGGCCCATGCCGCCCTGCGTGAAATCGCCAGCCAGGGCCCATGGGCGGCAACGTTCGCCGATTTCCGATTGCCACCCAGGCATGGCGCCAGCTTCTACTACGATGTGCTCAGCCCGCTGTGCACGCGGGTGGATGTGTGGCGTACCACCTACTATCACCCGCTGGTCGGCGGCGCCCAGGCGGTGGTGGAGTGGTTCAAGGGCTCAGCCCTGCGGCCCTACCTGGCACGCTTGCAGCCCCAGGAGCAGGCGCAGTTCCTGCAGATGTACCTGCAGGCCATGCAGCACGCCTATCCGGCGGCCAGCGATGGCAAGGTGCTGTTGCCGTTTCCGCGGTTGTTCGTGGTCGCGACCCGTTGAGGCGCGGCCTGATACCGACATGTGTTGTCGATCACGGGGCAGAGGCGTATAAAATGCACCCACTTTTTGTGCCGGTCGCTTCCTGAACCGGCCGCTGAAACAAGAGAGTCGACATGGGCGCACAGTGGAAAGCCAAACATAAAGAAGCCGCGGCCAACGCCAAAGGCAAGGTCATGGGCAAGCTGTCCAAGGAAATCCAGATTGCCGCCAAGGCTGGCGCCGACCCGGACATGAACCCGCGCCTGCGCCTGGCCATCGACCAGGCCAAGAAAGCCTCGATGACCCGCGAGACCCTGGAACGGGCCATTCGCAAAGGTGCGGGCCTGGACGGTGATGCCGTGCAGTACGCGGCGGTCAGCTACGAAGGCTTCGCGCCGCACCAGGTGCCGTTGATCGTCGAGTGCCTGACCGACAACGTCAACCGCACCGTCGCGCAGATTCGTGTGCTGTTCCGCAAGGGCCAGCTGGGTGCCAGCGGCTCGGTCGCCTGGGACTTCAACCATGTTGGCCTGATCGAAGCCACCCCCACCGGCGACGCCGACCCGGAAATGGCTGCCATCGAAGCCGGTGCCCAGGACTTCGAAGCCGGTGACGAGGAAGGCTCTACGCTGTTCATCACCGACACCACGGACCTGGATGCGGTGCAGAAGGCGTTGCCGGAGCAGGGCTTCACCGTGACCTCTGCCAAGCTGGGTTACACCCCGAAAAACCCGGTGAGTGCGGCCAGCCTGAGCGCCGAAGCCCTGGCCGAGGTTGAAGCGTTTCTGGAAGCCATCGACGAAAACGATGACGTGCAGAACGTGTACGTGGGCCTGACCGAGTGACCTGCCTGGGCCGCTTTCGCGGCCCGATCACCTGCAACGCCGGCGGCCACGGCCGCGCGTGACCTCCGCCAGGTTGCGCCTGGCCTGTGGGGCTGTCGATACCCCCGAGGGCAGCCTGCATGAACCTTAGTTTCGCCTCCCTCAGCCTGGCGCACCTGCGCACGCTGGAGCATCTGCTGCAACTGAAGAACCTGAGCCACGCTGCCGAGCGGCTGGGCGTCAGCCAGTCGGCCCTGAGCCGGCAACTGGCCCACCTGCGAGCAGCGTTCGACGACCCGCTGCTGGTGCGTCAAGGGCGTGGCTACGTGCTCAGCGAGCACGCCGAGGCCCTGGTCGAACCCCTGCGCCAGGTGCTTGAAGAGCTTCACAGTCTGCGCCAGCCCGCCGTCTTTGACCCTGCCCGCTGTGAACGGCGTTTTTGCCTGGCCGCCTCGGATTATGTGGCCGAGCACATGTTGCCGCTGCTGGTGGCAGCGCTGGAGCAGGAGGCGCCTGGAGTGTGTCTGGAGTACCGCACCTGGCAGGCCGGGCAATACGCCTTGCTTGCCAGTGGCGAAATCGACCTGGCCACCACCCTGTTCGACGAGTCGCCGCCCAACCTGCACGGGCGCCTGCTGGGCGAAGACCGGGCCGTGTGCCTGATGCGGCGCAACCACCCGCTGGCCGCCCACCCCGTGCTCGGCCAGAACGATTACCTGGCGCACAAGCACGTGCGTATTTCCGGGGGTGGCGACAAGGACAGCTTCATCGACCGCCATTTGCGGGCGCAGGGCCTGCAGCGTCGGGTAGGCCTGGAGGTGCCGTTCTTCTCCGCTGCGGTGCAGGTGATCGCGGCCAGCCAGGCGGTAGCGACCGTGCCCGAGCATATTGCGCGGCAACTGTGCCGGCTGCATGCGCTGGCCTGGCGGCCACTGGGCTTCGTGGAACACACCCAGCGTTATTGGGTGGTCTGGCATCAGCGCCTGCAGGCCTCGGCTGAGCATCGCTGGTTGCGCAACCGGGTGTTCGAGCTGTGGCGTCAGTCGCAGTTCGGCGTGCAGGGTGGGGTCGCCTGACAGCCACGGGCATCAGGGCGGTTGGCTTCAATAGTACCGTCGCGGGTCCGAATCGATCAGGCTGGCCAACTTGGTCAAGGCAAAGCGCAATTCATCGTGACTGGTTGGCGACATCAGCACCAGCCTTACGCAGCGGTTATCCCCCCCACGCTCGGCCTGGAACTGGGTGCCGCTCAGCACCAGCACGCCGTTGGCGCGGGCGAGCAGGGTGAACTCGTCGGCGCTCCAAGGCTCAGGCAGGGTGAGCCAGAGGTGGTACGAGTAAGGCTGGGTCTTGAACTGGAAGCCTGCAAAGATTTCCCGGGCGATTGCCTGGCGCTCTGCCGCCTGGGTACGCTGGATGCGCACCAGCTTGCTGTCCAGGCCTTCGGTGATGACATTACTGGCCAGTTGGGCGGTGAGCGGGGAGGGCATCCACACACTGCTGCGCACCATGGAGGTCAGGCGCGACAGCAGTTTGGGCGGACTGTACAGGTACCCCACGCGCAGTGCCGGCATGATCGCCTTCGACAGGCTGGTGAGGTAGACCGACCGGTCTGGTGCATACGCCGAGAGGGGCTTGATAGACGGGTCCGTAGCCAGGAAGCCATAGATATCGTCGTCGAGGATGATGAAGTCGAACTCTTCGGCCAAGGCCGCGATCTGCGCGCGGCGAGCAGCCGACATGATGGCAGCCGTGGGGTTCTGGCAGGTCGCAACGCACACCAGCATGGCCGGCTTTTCACGCAGGCACAGCTCGCGTAACGCATCGGGGAGGATGCCCTCGTCATCCATGGGTATGCCGCGCAGGCGGCGCTCCAGGCTGTGGGCGACCGAAATGATGCCGGGGTAGCACAACGCTTCGCACAGCACCAGGTCGCCGGCATGGGTCAAGGCACTCATCGCCACCATCAGGCCGTGTTGCGCCCCGGCAGTGATCACGACTTGCTGCCACTGGGCATCGGGCAAGGCGTGGCGCAGCCACTGCGCACCCGCCTCGCGGTGGGCAGGGTGGCCGCCGTCAGGTGCGTAATCGAGGGCGCGGGCGAAATCCGTGCTCTTGGCCATGCCGACCAGGGCCCCGCGTAGCCAGTACTCAAGCGTTTCGCTGTAGGGCTTGATGATCGACAGATCAAGCAGCTCCGACTGCCCCAGGTTCAGCGGGGCAGCGCTGTTGCTGGCCGGCAGTTCCAGCTGGCCCTGGCTGAGCACGTAGGTGCCGCGCCCCACTTCCCCCTGTACCAGGCGACGGCGATGGGCCTCGTTGTAGGCCCGGCTGATGGTGCCGGGTGTGACGTTCAGGGTAGTCGCCAGCTCGCGCAGCGTCGGCAGCCGATCACCCTGGTTCAAGACGCCACTGTTGATATCCCGTGCCAGCGCATCGGCGATCGACAAGTACATCGGCTGATTGGACTCGTTTAGCTGGGGAACCCACATGAATGACACTGCCATCGAATAAATGATCAATGCGCGAGGATATCACAGCGGCATTGATCCACCAGTAAAACCCAGCAACAGCGATTCATTGATTCGAATCAATGAGCTGGGCCGGTAACCGATGGGGCATTGGAAAATTTCATTTGCGTGTTATTCCCTATAAATCAACGTACTACATGGTTGTTAGGTTGTTTTTACAGTCGGTATTCACAAAAATTGAACCAATGATGGCAATCAGGTATTGAATCATTTCAATTTGTTGCAATACACTCATCGCGCATCGAATCAATCGACTCAATCTTGCTAACCAATGCGCAATGCCGCCGCGCCAAGCCGAGGCCTCATGGACACAATCAGAAAGGATCTATCGCTCTCCGCCGTGATCGCAGGCCTCATCGCCGTGATCATTTCCTATGCCGGGCCACTGATCATCGTGTTCCAGGCCGCCAGGCAAGCGCACCTGCCGGATGACGTGGTGTCGTCCTGGATCTGGGCCATTTCCATCGGCAGCGGGGTCACCGGCCTTTTGCTCAGCTGGCGCCTGCGCATCCCGGTCATCACGGCCTGGTCGACGCCAGGGGCGGCCCTGCTGGTGTCGCTACTGCCCACCATCACGCTGCCACAGGCCGTGGGCGCCTATGTGGTGGCGTCGCTGATCATTGCGGCGGTGGGTTTGTCCGGTGCGTTCGACAAATTGATGAACCGTTTGCCCAAAGCCATCGCTGCGGCGATGCTCGCCGGCATTCTGTTCCGCTTCGGCACCGAGCTGTTCACTTCAGTGACGCTACAGCCGGCGCTGGTGCTGTCGATGATCGCGGCTTACCTGATCTTCAAGCGCCTGTCGCCCCGTTACGCGATCCTCTCGGTGCTGGTTGTCGGCTGCGCCGTAGCGGGCTCGCTCGGCACCCTCAACAGCGGCTCGATCGTGATCGCGGTGGCCCACCCCGTATTCACCGCACCGCAGTGGAACTGGCACGCCATCATCAACCTGGGCCTGCCGCTGGCGCTGGTGACGCTCACCGGCCAGTACGTACCCGGCATGGCCGTGTTGCGCACCTCGGGCTACACCACCCCGGCGCGCTCGATCATCTCGGTCACTGCGATCGGTTCGGTGCTGATGGCGCCGTTTGCCTCCCATGGCTTGAACCTGGCGGCCATTACGGCAGCGATCTGC
Organism: Pseudomonas sp. S32; assembly: GCF_016648095.1. Classification (NCBI taxonomy): domain Bacteria; kingdom Pseudomonadati; phylum Pseudomonadota; class Gammaproteobacteria; order Pseudomonadales; family Pseudomonadaceae; genus Pseudomonas; species Pseudomonas sp. S32. The sequence goes on along the minus strand of NZ_JACVVF010000013.1, from coordinate 79,236 downwards.
ACGGGCCGCGAGGCCCACGAGGACCGCGACAAACGGTATGTCGCCGGAATCGCCTGCGGCCTCTTCTACATTCTGATGGGGATTTTCGGTGCGACCCTGGCGTCGGTCTTTTCCGCGCTGCCCAAAGAACTCATCGCATCCCTTGCGGGCCTGGCCTTGTTCGGCGCGATCAGTGCCGGCCTGACCGGCGCCATGGCAGACGACAAACAGCGCGAAGCCGCATTGATCACCTTCCTTGTCACGGCCTCGGGCATGAGCTTCCTGGGCCTGGCGGCTGCGTTCTGGGGGCTGGTGTTCGGCCTGGTCGCCCACTTCGCGCTGACCTGGACCCGGGAAAGCAAAACCGTCGCCATCACCGAGGGCAGCCGACCATGAGCGGGTCTTACGATTTCATTGTGGTGGGTGGCGGCATCGCCGGGGTGTCGATGGCTTACGAACTGGCCGCTCATGGCAGCGTGTGCCTGCTTGAGCAGGAGCAGCAACTGGCCTATCACACCACGGGCCGCTCGGCTGCGATCTCAATGGAGAGCTATGGCAACCAGCAAATCCGCTCCTTGACCTGTGCCTCGCGGGCCTTCTTCGAAAACCCGCCCGAAGGCCTGGCCGAGCACCCGCTGTGGGCACCCCGGGGTGCGCTGATCGTGGCGCAAGCAAGCCGCGAAGACAAACTCAGGGCACGGTTCAAGGCCGTGTCGGCCCAGGTGCCCAGCGCCTGCTACCTCGATGCCAAGCAGGTGCTGGAGCATGTGCCTTACCTGGCCGAAGGTGCCTGGGCCGCCGGTATCTACGAGCCCAGCGCCTTCGACCTGGATGTGCATGCTATCCACGGTGCCTACCTTGGCGGGCTGCGCAAACGGGGCGGGGTGGTCAAGCGGGCGTGCGAAGTGCTCAGAGGCGAATGGCAGCCCGGCCACTGGACATTGCTTACCCAGGACGGTCAGCGCCTGCAGGCAGCCATCGTCGTGAACGCCGCCGGCGCCTGGGCCGACGAGCTGGCAGAGCGCTGCTCAGTATCCAGGGTTGGCGTGCGGCCGCTGCGCCGTACCGTACTGGCCGTGGACCCGCAGTGCGACGTCCATGGCACGCCGTACCTGGGCACGGTCGACGAAGACATCTTCATCAAACCCGAAGCCGGGCGGCTGATCGTTTCGCCGTGCGATGAAGACCCTTCGCCACCCTGCGATGCCTTGCCGGATGAGCTGGGGCTGGCGATCACCATGGACCGGCTGCAAACCGTAACGCGGCTGCGGCCCCGGGCGATCATCAATAAGTGGGCGGGCCTACGTACGTTTGTTGCCGATCGCTCCCCCGTGCTCGGCCAGGACCCGCAACACGAAAACTTCATCTGGTTGGCCGCACTGGGTGGCTATGGCATTCAGGCCGCCCCCGCCATCGCGCGGCTGTGTGCGCATGCTGCGCTGGGCGTGGCCGTACCGCAGGACCTGGCGGCCCTGCAACTGAACTACCTGCTTTTTTCCCCGGCGCGATGCCGTGATACGGCGTTCGCCAGCCTGGCCGTGAAGAAGGTTGCCGACCTGCACTAACCCTCACACTCAACAAGGACCGTCACCATGCAAAGCACTGCTCAAATCAATACTGCTGGCACCCCTTTCCTGGCCGAGGAAAACGTGATTTTCACCAACAAGGCCCCGTTGCCGCTGGGCACTTATTCCCAGGGCATCAAGGTGAGCCGCGGGCAGACCATCTACCTGTCGGCACAGACACCGGTTTCGGCGTTGACCAACGAAGTGTTGGCACAGGATTTCGAAGGCCAGCTGCGCCAGACCCTCGACAACCTGGCGCAGATGGCCGAGGCGGCAGGCGGAACACTGGCAAACGTGGTGAAAGTAACCGCGTTCATCACCGACTTGAGTGAGTTCCCCACCCTGAACCGCGTGATGCAAGAGTACTTCACCCCGCCATACCCGGCGCGCACTACCGCAGGGGCCAGCGCCCTGGCGCGCAATACCCTGGTTGCCATCGACGCCATCATGGTGGTCTGAAGCGCCCTTTGTCAGCGAGTGCCCGTCGGTTCTGTGCAGCGAACCGACGTCGGCAGGGAAAGCACCCGCACAGCACACTCCCTAAGGATGGCCATGAAGAATTCGTACAAAGCGTATGCATTGCAGTGCCTGGTGTGCGACCGCCAATACCAGCCCCATGAGGTCAGTTACTTTTGCCCACATTGCAAGGGCGAAGGTGCCCTCGATGTGCTTTACGACTACCCCACGCTGAAGCGTGAATGGCCCCGAGCAGCCCTGGCGCACCAGCAGGCCCGCGGCATGTGGCGCTATGACCGGCTGATGCCACTCAGTTCGACCCAGTACGTACCGCCGCTGCTGGTGGGGAATACGCCGCTGTATGCGCCGGCCAATCTGCTTGGCGAAGGCTCGGCGATCAAGGTGTTGATCAAGGACGAATCCAGGCAGCCCACGGGGTCGCTGAAGGACCGCGCCAGTGCGCTGGCTGTAGCCCATGCCTTGCAGTCGGGCGCCCGCACCGTGGCCGTGGCCAGCACAGGCAACGCCGCCTCGGCGCTGGCCGGGATGAGTGCCAGCATGGGCCTGCACAATGTGATTTATCTGCCACGCACCGCACCCCGGGAAAAGCGCGCGCAGATGTTGGGCTATGGGGCCGAGATCGTATTGGTGGACGGCCAGTACGATGAGGCATTCGAGCAATGCCTGGCCGGCTGCCAGGCGCACGGCTGGTACAACCGAACCACCGGTATCAACTCGTACATGAGCGAGGGCAAGAAGACCGTTGCCTTCGAGATCTGTGAACAGCTGCACTGGCAGGTGCCCGATCTGATATTCGTGCCGGTCGGTAATGGCTGCATCCTGGGTTCAGTCTACAAGGGCCTGTTCGATTTGCTGCAACTGGGCTGGATCGACCGTATGCCGCGCCTGATCGGTGTGCAGGCCGAACACAGCAACTTCATGTACCGGGCGTGGCGCAGCGACCGCTCCATGGCACGCACCGCACGCATCGCACCTACCAGCCTGGCCAGCAGCATCAACGTGGCATTGCCACGCGATCGCCTCAAGGCCATGCGCGCGGTAACAGCCAGCAACGGCGAATTCATGTGCGTCAGTGACCAGGACATCGTGACAGCGGCGTCCAGGCTTGCCTCGCGCACCGGTGTATTCGCCGAAGCGGGTGCTGCCAGCGCCTTCGCCGGCCTGATCAAGTATGCCCAGGCACATCCCGATACCGCGCAAACCGCTGTGGTGCTGATCACCGGCAGCGGCTTGAAAGACACCTCCATCTTCCTCTCCGGCAGCGCCGGCGGCCCGCCAGGCGCACTGGCGGGTCAGTTGCCGGCGCCGTTGAACACAGCGCCATCACAAGGAATCTCCGCATGAGCTTGCAATTTCGCGACCCCGCCATCGCTCGTCTGATTGACCGCGAGCGCAATCGTCAGGAAACCCACCTGGAGCTGATCGCCTCGGAAAACTACGTGAGCGAACAGGTGCTCCAGGCCCAAGGCTCGGTACTCACCAACAAGTATGCCGAAGGCTATCCAGGCCGCCGTTACTACGGTGGCTGCAAGGTCGTCGACGAAATCGAGAACCTTGCCATCGACCGAGCCCGCCAACTGTTCGGCTGCGAATATGTCAACGTTCAGCCGCACTCCGGCTCACAGGCCAACCAGGCAGTTTTCCTTGCGGCGCTTGAGCCGGGCGATAGCATTCTAGGGATGTCACTGGCTCACGGCGGCCATCTGACCCACGGCGCCTCGGTGAATTTTTCGGGCAAGTTCTTCCAGGCCTTTGCCTATGGCCTTGAGCCAGGCAGTGAGACCCTCGACTACCAACAGATGGAAGCGCTGGCACGCGAGCATCGGCCGAAAATGATCATCGCAGGTGCATCGGCCTATTCCCGCGTCATTGATTTCTCGCGCTTTCGCAAAGTCTGCGATGAAATCGGCGCCTACCTGATGGTCGACATGGCCCATTACGCTGGGTTGGTAGCGGCAGGCGTGTACCCCTCGCCAGTCGGTATCGCCGACTTCATCACCTCGACCACCCACAAGACCCTGCGCGGCCCGCGCGGCGGCTTGATTTTGGCCAAGGCTGAATACGCGGCCCTGCTCGACAAGACGGTGTTCCCGGTGTACCAGGGCGGGCCGCTGATGCACGTGATTGCCGCCAAGGCGGTGGCGTTCGGCGAAGCCCTGAGCGACGACTTCAAACAGTACCAGCGACGGGTGATCGACAATGCCCGGACCATGGCTGATGTGCTGACCCGGCGCGGCTTGCGGGTTGTGTCCGGCGGCACCGACAGCCACATGTTCCTGCTTGACCTGCGCGCCATGAACATTACCGGCAAGGATGCGGAAGCCCTGCTGGAAAGCGCCCTTATCACCCTGAACAAAAATTCGATTCCAGGCGATCCGCAGAAACCGACGATCACCAGTGGCATCCGTATTGGCACACCCGCACTGACGACCCGTGGGTTTGGCAAGGTTGAATGCGCTGAAGTGGCTGGCCTGATCGCCGACCTGCTGGCGCAGCCCAACGACAGCGCACTGCTGGAAAACACCCGACGCCGTGTGATGCATCTGTGTGAGTGCTTCCCGGTATACCTGCTGGCATGAGGAGCCTTGCGGGTTCGCCATAGCAGCTATGCACGAAGCGGGGTTATTCGCCAGGGGCGCTGTGCCTAGACTAGAGCAGTATCTGGCAATCACATTCCTCAGGAGAGCCCCCGTGACCCCCGAACAATTCCGCCAATACGGCCACCAGCTGATCGACCTGATTGCCGACTACCGCCAGACCGTGGGCGAGCGGCCGGTGATGGCCCAGGTTGAGCCCGGCTACCTGAAGGCGGTCTTGCCGGACGCCGCTCCGCAACAGGGCGAGGCGTTCGAAGCGATCCTCGCGGATGTCCAGCAGGTGATCATGCCTGGGTTATCCCATTGGCAGCACCCTGACTTCTACGGCTACTTCCCCTCCAACGGCACCTTGTCGTCGGTGCTGGGCGATTTTCTCAGTACCGGCCTGGGCGTGCTGGGCCTGTCCTGGCAGTCCAGCCCGGCCTTGAGCGAGCTGGAAGAAACCACCTTGGGCTGGTTGCGTGAGTTGCTGGGTTTGTCGGCCCAGTGGAGCGGGGTGATCCAGGACACCGCGTCGACCAGCACGCTGGTTGCGCTGATCAGCGCCCGTGAACGCGCCACCGATTACGCCCTGGTGCGTGGCGGCCTGCAGGCCGAAGCCAGGCCGCTGATCGTGTATGTCAGCGCCCATGCCCACAGCTCGGTAGACAAGGCGGCGCTGCTGGCCGGCTTCGGGCGCGCCAACATTCGGCTTATCCCCACCGACGAACGCTACGCCTTGCGCCCAGAGGCACTGCAGGCCGCCATCGAACAGGACCTGGCGGCAGGCAACCAGCCGTGTGCGGTGGTTGCTACCACTGGCACCACCACCACCACGGCCCTCGACCCGCTAAGCGCTATCGGCGCCATCGCCCAGGCGCACAAGCTGTGGTTGCACGTGGATTCCGCCATGGCGGGTTCGGCGATGATCCTGCCCGAGTGCCGGTGGATGTGGGATGGCATCGAGCTGGCGGACTCGGTGGTGGTCAATGCGCACAAGTGGTTGGGGGTGGCGTTCGACTGCTCGATCTACTACGTGCGTGATCCGCAGCACCTGATCCGCGTCATGAGCACCAACCCCAGCTACTTGCAGTCGGCCGTGGATGGCGAGGTGAAGAACTTGCGCGACTGGGGTATCCCGCTGGGGCGCAGGTTCCGGGCCCTGAAGCTGTGGTTCATGTTGCGCAGCGAAGGGGTAGAGGCGTTGCAGGCACGTCTACGGCGTGACCTCGACAATGCACAGTGGTTGGCCGGGCAGGTAGCGGCTGCCGCCGATTGGGAGTTGCTGGCGCCGGTGCAGTTGCAAACCCTGTGCATTCGGCATCGGCCTGCGGGGCTGGAAGGCGAGGCGCTGGATGCCCATACCCGGGGTTGGGCGCAACGGCTGAACGCTTCCGGGGCAGCTTACGTGACACCGGCCACGCTGGATGGCCGCTGGATGGTGCGGGTTTCGATTGGCGCGTTGCCGACCGAACGGGCAGATGTGGAGCGGCTGTGGCGGGGGCTGCAGGGGGTGGTGAACTGATTGTCAGACAGCGCCTTGGGTGGCGGAGCGCAGCTTGCGATCCGCCACCCAAGGCGCTGGGATCAATGACCGATCACTGGCTCACGGCCTGCAAGCTCCCCTTGCGGCTGGCCTCATAGGCCTCCTTCTCCATCGGCTTGGCCTGCGGATTACCCAAGTCTTCCATGGTCAGGCGATGGGTTTCCGGCGCGATGTAGGCCGCCAGTGCACACACGCAAGTGATGAAGAACGCCAGGCCGCCAACCACCAGCGGAATGTTCTCCGAGCCAGGCGGCGCCACCAGGGCGAACAGCGCAGGCAGCATGGCGGTGAGCATGGTGCCGATGTTCTGCGCGATGGCCATGGCCGAAACGCGGTAGCGGGTCTGGAACAGCTCTGGGTAGAAGCTTGGGAACACCGCGTTGTAGCCCTGGTAGACCATGCCCCACATGACGATCGACGAAGCGAAGGCCAGCGGCACGTTCTGGATGCTGATCGCGTACAGGTACACGAAGGCCAGCAGCCCCGAGCCCAGGCACCCGGCAATCATGGTCGGGCGACGGCCAATGCGGTCTGAAAGGTTGCCCACGAACGGGATCACCAGCACTGCCACGATATTGCCCACCACCGGAATCCACAGGTACACGCTCTTGTCGAACCCGATGCCATAGGCCGGCTGTACCGCGTAGGCCGCGCCGAAGATGGTGGCGACCACTGGGATCACGTTCATCAGTGCCATGAACATCACCAGCACCATGTGCTTCCAGCTGTGGCGGAAGGCTTCGCTGATGGGTGACTTGGCAACCTTGGCCTGCTTTTCTTCCTTCACGAATGCGGGGGTTTCATGCACTTCCTTGCGGATGATGAAGCCTGCAATCAGCACCACTGCGCTCATCAGGAACGGAATGCGCCAGCCCCAGTCGTTGAACGCCTCGCTAGGCATGAAGTATGCCAACGGCAGGAACACGGCGGCAGCCATCACCTGGCCCGCCTGTACCCCTTGCAGGGTAAAGCTGGCGTAGTAACCGCGTCGCCCGAACGGGGCATGCTCCATGATCATCGAGCTGGCGCCGGAGATTTCACCGGCCACGGCAAAGCCCTGAACCAGCCGCAACAGCACCAGCAGGGCCGGTGCCAGCATGCCGATGTCGTGGTAGGTGGGCAGCAGGCCGACGGCCATGGTCGAGATGCCCATCAGGAACATGCACAACAGCAGCACGTTCTTGCGACCGCGCGTGTCGCCCCAGTGGCCGAGCACGAAAGCACCGACCGGGCGCGCCAGGTAGCCCACACCGTAGGTGGCCAGCGAGGCAATGATGGCCATTTTAGGGTCGGTATTGGGGAAGAATATCTGCGGGAAAATCAATGCAGCGGCTTGGGCGTAGATGAAGAAGTCGTAGTACTCGAGTGCCGAGCCTATCCATCCACTGGCGGTCGCTTTCTTGGCTTGAGAGCTGGAGTGAGCCATCGTTGTCTCCGTTGTTATTGTTGTAGCGCAGGCTCCGGCTGGAAACGCCAAGGCAGGAGGCGGTGAACATTGGGCCTGCGTCTGTGATGCATGTTGACCACGGGCCAGCGGTCAGGCAATTCGCTAAAACGGGTTTCGTGCGATAATCGAACGCAAAACTAACCATTCCGTACAAAGGGATTGAAGCGCCGACTTTACCTGCGAATAATCCATCGTGCCAGAAACTGTAACGGGGGTTTTGTATCCCCGCTGGCCCTGTGATCCCCTGACAACAAGGAACTCCCGCCATGCAGCGTTCGATCGCCACCGTGTCCTTGAGCGGCACCCTGCCGGAAAAGCTCGAGGCCATCGCCGCCGCCGGCTTCGACGGCGTCGAAATTTTCGAGAACGACCTGCTGTACTACGCCGGCAGCCCGCGCCAGGTACGCCAGATGTGCGCCGACCTGGGGCTTGCCGTGACGCTGTTCCAGCCATTTCGCGATTTCGAGGGCTGCCGCCGCGACCGCCTGCAGAAAAACCTTGACCGAGCCGAGCGCAAGTTCGACCTGATGCAGGAACTGGGCACCGACCTGGTGCTGGTGTGCAGCAACGTGCAGGCCGACGCGCTGGGCGACGAACACCTGCTGGTCGACGACCTGCGCCTGCTGGCTGAGCACGCTGGCAAGCGCGGCTTGCGCATTGGTTACGAGGGACTGGCCTGGGGCCGCCATGTGAATACCTACCAGCAGGTATGGAACCTGGTGCGCCAGGCGGATCACGCCGCCCTGGGTGTGATCCTGGACAGCTTCCACACCTTGTCGCTCAAGGGTGACCCCGCCGCCATCCGCGACATTCCCGCCGACAAGATCTTCTTCGTGCAAATGGCCGACGCGCCAATCCTGGCCATGGATGTGCTGGAGTGGAGCCGCCATTTCCGCTGCTTCCCGGGGCAGGGTGAGATGGACATGGCCGGGTTCCTGGCGCCGATTCTGGCCACGGGTTACCGCGGGCCGTTGTCCCTGGAAATCTTCAACGACGGTTTCCGCGCTGCGCCGCCGCGGCAGAACGCCGCCGACGGCCTGCGTTCACTGCTGTACCTCGAAGAGCAGACGCGCTTGCGTCTGGAGCAGGAAGGCACTGCCATCGAACCGGGCGTACTGTTCGCGCCGCCAGCTGCCAGCACCTACGATGGCGTTGAATTTCTGGAGTTTGCCGTCGATGAAGCGGTGGGCGCGCGCCTGAACGGTTGGCTCAAGAAACTGGGCTTTGCCGAAGCGGGCCAGCACCGGAGCAAGGACGTACAACTGCTGCGCCAGGGTGATATCAACATCGTGCTCAATGCTGAGCCTTACTCGTTCGGTCACAACTTCTTTGAAGCCCATGGGCCTTCGCTGTGCGCTACTGCCTTGCGGGTGAAGGACCAGCAGGCGGCCCTGAAGCGCGCCACGGCGTTCCGTGGCCAACCGTTCCGCGGGCTGGTCGGGCCCAACGAGTGCGAGGTGCCGGCCGTGCGCGCCCCGGATGGCAGCCTGCTGTATCTGGTGGAGCAGGGCAGTGCGGGCCAGAGCCTGTATGACACCGACTTCAGCCTGAACCCGGGCGCCGCGCCCACCGGTGGGCTGCAGCGTATCGACCACATGGCGCTGGCGCTGCCGGCCGAGTCGCTGGACAGCTGGGTGCTGTTCTACAAGAGCCTGTTCGGCTTTGCCGCTGATGACGAAGTGGTGCTGCCTGACCCTTACGGCCTGGTGAAAAGCCGCGCCCTGCGCAGCCCCTGCGGTACGCTGCGCTTGCCGCTGAACATCTCGGAAAACCGCAACACCGCCATTGCCCATGCGCTGTCCAGTTACCGGGGGTCGGGTGTGCACCACATCGCATTCGATTGCACGGACATCTTCCGCGAAGTGGCCCGGGCCAAGCTGGCGGGGGCGCCGTTGCTGGACATTCCGCTCAACTACTACGATGACCTGGCTGCGCGCTTTGACTTCGATGACGAGTTTCTTAGCGAGCTGGCCTATTACAACGTGCTTTATGACCGTGATGCGCAGGGGGGGGAGCTATTCCACGTGTATACCGAGCCGTTTGAGGATCGGTTCTTCTTCGAGATTATCCAGCGCAAGGGGGGGTACGCGGGGTATGGGGCGGCCAACGTGGCGGTGCGGTTGGCGGCGATGGCCAAGGCTCGTAGTGGGGTGGCGCGTAAGCCGGTGTTGTAGCGTTGGGTTTGAAGGTTGAATGCGCTTTGTGGATTTTGATAGGGGGCATAGTCCGTTTGCTGGGGGGACGCTGATTCAGTTTTTGGCGGACTGTCATTCTTGTTCGGGCCGATAGTGGCCTGCCGACGGGCAGGCCGTTATACGACGGCCGTTCAGAACTTCCAGCGAGCGTTGATCACCGCGTTGCGCGGGTCGCCGTAGGACCCCGAGTTGAACGTGCCCAGCCCGTCGTAATACTTCTTGTCGAACAGGTTGTTCACGTTCAGACCCACGCTCAGGTTCGAGTCGACTTCATAGTTGGCCAGCAACCCGACCACGCCGAACGGCCGCTGGTGAGCCTTGGTCCCAAAGGCTTCGTTGACCGCGTAAATGTCGCTCTGCCAGGTCATGCTGCCGCCCACCGTCAGCTTGTTCAGTTCGCCGTGCAGGCGATAGGTGGTGCCGAGTTTGAACAGGTTCATCGGCTGGTTGGTTTCGACGCGATGGTCATCCTTGTCGTGGGATTCGCGGTAGGTGTAGCCGCCGATGACGTTCCAACCGGGCAGCACTTCGCCGGAGATTTCTGTCTCGACGCCCCGCGTGGTAGTACCGCTGATGGCCTGATACACCTCGCGGCCGTCTTCGCCAGTGTCGACGAATTGCGGTGTGTTCTTCTGCTTCACCTCAAACAGCGCAACGCTCGCGTTCAGCGCGCCGTCGTAGAACGAGCCCTTGAGGCCCACCTCGTAGTTGTCGCCTTCCAGTGGTTTGAGCGAGGTGTTGCCTGCCGTTTTGTAGAAGGTCTGTGGCAGGAAAATGCTGGTCCAGCTGGCGTAGACCGAGTAAGTATCGTTCAGGTCGTAGATGACGCCTGCGTACGGCGTGACCACGCCAGTCTTCTTGGTGCGGTCACGGCTGGTGGATTCGCCGGTGAAATCGTCGCTGCTGTCGTCCTTTTCCGTCCAAGAACTGACCCGCGTGCCGAGGATCACCGACAGCGCATCCGCAGGTTTCAAGCGCACGGCCCCGTAGACGCCGTTCTGGCTCAGGCGCGTCAGGTTCTCACCGGTTTTGCCCAGGTGCGGTTTGCCACCGGGGTTGCCATCGTAGGTGTAAATGTTGTCGACCGAGGGCGTTGCACGCTCATAGTCCGGGTAGTTGAGGTGGGTGTACGCCACGTTGGCGCCGAACACCAGCTCATGATCGCGGCCACCCAGTTCAAACGGCCCGGTGACGTACAGGTCGCCGTTGTCCTGGGTCTGATAGCTGTCCAGCCGGTTGACGTACATGCGCACGCCGCCACCGGTTTCGAAATCCGGCGCACCGGCACTGGCCGAGCCGACCACGCCGTGGCGGTAGCCGTACTGATGGGTGTAGGCGGCTTTGAGGGCCCAGTTGTTGGCGAGTTTCTGTTCCAGCACGGTGCTGAAGTTGTACTGCGTGTTGTCCAGGTAGCTCCATTTCGCGCCGGGGTTGAATGAACGGGAAAAATGGGTCGCGGTGCCGTTGCTGTTGAACAGCGGGATGTGGCCGAAGCTGACGCCGTCGGAGTCGTTGTTCTGGTAATCGAGGCTCAAGCGCAGCAGCGTGTCTTCGCTCAGGTCCATGTCCACCGCGCCGTACATCACGCGTTTCTCGGTCTTGTACGAGTCGATGAAGGAACCGGCGGTTTGGTACACACTGACCAGCCGCCCCCGCACATTGCCGCTGTCGGTCAACGGCCCCGCCACATCGGCCTCCGCCCGATAGCGGTCCCACGCACCGGCCTCACCGTACACGTACCCCTGAAACTCCGAGGTCGGGCGTTTGCGAATCAGGTTCAGCGTCGCCGACGGTGTGCCCGCGCCGCTCAACAGGCCGGTGGCGCCGCGCACAACTTCCACGCGGTCGTAAATCGCCATGTCGGCCAGGGTGCTGGTGTACTGCTGGGATTCGTTGGCTGTCTGGGAAGGAATGCCGTCGTATTCGAAGTTCTGAATCTGGAAGCCGCGCGAGTAAAAGGTGTAGCGATCACTGTCTCGGTGGTTGCTGGACAGGCCCGGCGTGAACTTGACCACGTCGTCCAGCGACGCCAAGTGGTGATCGGTCATGACCTGGCGCGGGATCACAGTGACGGACTGCGGGGTCTCTTTCAGCGACAGCCCCATCTTGGTGGCGGTGCTGGTCTGGCGCGGGGTGTAAGTGCCGGTATTCTCGGTGGTCTCATCGATTCCCGTACCGACGACGCTGGTGGCGCTGAGTTGCAGGGCCGAGGTTTCTTCGGCGCGGTACAGCACGTAAACCCTTTGTACGCCGGGGGTGGCGATCAGGTCCGAGCCCGCGAGCAACGCCGCGAAGCCTTGTTCGACGCTGTACGTGCCGTTGAGTCCGGCGCTTTGCTTGCCATCGGTCAAACCCGTCTGAAACGACAGCACCACGCCTGCTTCATTGGCGAAACGGCCCAATACCGCGCCCAGCGGCCCCGCTGCGATGGCGTAGTTTTTCTGCACGTTGGCTGCCTGCGCGTACGCCCCGCCCAGCAAGATTGGCTCCAGCCACGCGAGCGATGCCCCCAGTACGGCGAGTTTCAAGGTGTTGCGGGACTTGAACACAAAGGGATGTCGGGTGGCGGGTTTTGACGGGGTGCGCATGTTGGCTCCTGATGCCCTTTTCGGGCGTTGTAAGGGTCTCTTACAAGGAGTCGCGCGAGCGTGGGCAAATCGACAATGTCACCCAAAAAAAAATGAAAAAAGTCAGACGGACGCTTGATGCTCCACCAGGCGCGTCCAGAAATCGGTATAGCGCACCACCTTGACCGGCAACGAGCGGGCAATCGCTGACAGCGCCAGATCGATGTCATCCAGCGGATAGGAACCCGAGACCCGAAGGTGCGCAATCTCTGGCGCGCAACCGAGGTATCCGCTGCGATAGCGCTGCAATTCACCGATGAGACGGTCCAGCCGCCAGCCATCGACCACGAGTCGGCCGCTAACCCACGTGTCAGCCAGAGGGTCCAGCGGGTGACGATCGAACAACGTGCGAGCGTTGAGGCTCAGGGTCTGGCCGCTGTCGATGATCGTCTGCTCCCCCGGCGCGCCTTCAGGGCGAACCGCCACCGCATGCTGAAACACGGTCAACTGCGTGACACCGTCCTGCTGCCGCACGCTGAAACGGGTGCCCAGTGCCTCCATGTCACCCTGTGCGCTGCGCACGATGAAGGGCCGGGGATCCTTGGCGGTTTCGATGAAGATTTCGCCATGGCGCAGCAGAATCAGTCGCGCCTCTGCGTTGAACACGATGTCCACGGCACTGGCCGTGTTCAGGACAAGCGTACTGCCATCGGCCAATGTGCGGGTCAGGCGCTCGCCAGTGTCAGTGCGCAGATCGGCGAGCAACACGGGCGCTTCACGATACCCCGCCCAGCCCAGCGCGCCAAGACCGGCACACAGCGCAACCGTTTTGAGCACGCCACGTCGCCCGACTGAAGCGCGACCTGCGCGATCCAGTACCTGATACCCCAGCGCGCCCCTGGCATTGCCCAGTTGTGCCTGCAACAGCGCGACCCGTTCCCAGGCCCAGGAGTGCAAGGGGTTTTCGTCGTGCCAGGTCTGGAACTGGCGCTGCATCGCGGCGTCACCTGGCGTGGCGCCCATGCGTGCAAACCAGTGGGCCGCTGCGCTCAAGGCCTGATGTTCGGGGGAATGGTTCACGCGCCGTGCTCCAGCTGGAACAGCAGACAATGTTCGGTGGCGCGGGCGATGTATTTGGTCACCGAACTCACCGATACGCCCAGTTGTTCAGCAATGTCCTTGTAAGCCAGACCCTGCAACTGCGCGAGCAGGAACACGGTCTTCACCCGCTTGCCCAGCCCGCTGAGCATCGCGTCCAGCGCGTGCAGGGTTTCCAGCAGCATCAGGCGTTCTTCCGGGGAGACAGCGTAATGGTCGGGCTGTTCAGCGAGGATTCGCAGGTAGGCCTCTTCCACCGACCGACGCCGAAAACTGTCGACCATGACCCGTCGGGCGATGGTGACCAGAAAGTGTCTGGGTTCGATCAATTTGTGGGTGATCGGTTGTTTGCGGTCCTCCAGCAACACGCGCATGAACGTGTCTTGCGCCATGTCGGCGGCCTGATGAGAACAGCCCAGACGGCCCCGCAGCCAATTCACCAGCCAGCCATGATGAGCGCCATACAGCGTCGCGACGCCCTGATCAGAATGGGGAGAGGAGGAATAAGCGGCCATGGTGAGAAACACAGGCAAACAGGAATGTTTCGCAATATATTTCAATCGGAAACATTCGGCAATGTACGTCGCGCCAGGCTGTCGAGGAGGCAGTAATCATACCTCGTTCGCTGCTTTCGTAATCTCCAGAACCACCAACGGGGTTTGGTGGCTTCGGAATAGAAAGGCATGACCATACATTGCCGCCCCCGAAATGCTTTTCAAAAACCGGGGGACACGACCACTACCCTGACACCGGGGGTTCCCGACCTAGTGCTTGAAGGTCAATACACCCCGGCGCTGGTGTCCGATGTCGGCATGCCTTTGAACGCCCCCGCCAGGTCCCGCAGCCCACGCATCAGCACTGTGGTATCGACACCCACCGCAACAAATGCTGCACCCAGTTCGATGTACCGCCGTGCCAGCCTCTGGTCGGCACTGAGAATACCCGCCGCCTTGCCGGCCTTGGCGATGCGCACGATCGCATCCTCGATGGCCGCCTGCACCTGCGGGTGCCCCGGGTTGCCACGGTGCCCCATGGCCGCGCTGAGGTCAGCTGGCCCGATAAATACACCGTCCACGCCGTCCACCGCCAGGATACTGTCCAGGTTGGCCATGCCTTCGGCGTTCTCGATCTGCACCAGCAGGCACATCTGCTCATCCGCATGGTCGAGGTAGCCGGCGATGCTGTTCCAGCGTGAAGCACGGGCCAGCGCACTGCCCACGCCCCGGATGCCGTGAGGCGGATAGTGCACAGCCTTCACCAGCTGCCGGGCCTGCTCGGCCGTTTCGACCATCGGTACCAGCAAGGTCTGGGCGCCGATATCCAGCACCTGCTTGATCAGCGCGGTGTCGCCCACCACAGGGCGGATGACCCCGTGGCTGGGGTAGGGCGCTATGGCTTGCAACTGTGCGAGCATCCCGCGCAGGTCGTTGGGGGCGTGCTCGCCGTCGATGAGCAACCAGTCGAAGCCAGCGTTGGCGGCCAATTCAGCGCAGTAGGCATCAGCCAGGCCGAGCCACAGGCCGATCTGGGGCTGCCCGCTGTGCAGGCGTTGCTTGAAGTGATTGATGGGCATGTCCATGGTCGGTCCCTCAGACGAAGCGGCAGGCGATGGAGCCGAGCATGTCGTAGTCCACGTGGAACGTGTCGCCAGGGCGGGCGGCCACCGGCCGGGTGAACGAGCCGCCGAGGATGATCTGCCCAGGTTGCAGAGTTACGTCGTACGCCGCCAGCTTGTTGGCCAGCCAGGCAACGCCCTTGGCCGGGTGGTTGAGCACGGCCGCACTGACCCCCGATTCTTCGATCACGCCGTTGCGGTACAGCACCGCCGGTACCTTGCGCAGGTCGACGTCGCCCGGCCGCACCGCCCGCCCGCCCATCACCACACCGGCATTGGCGGCGTTGTCGGAGATGGTGTCGAACACCTTGCGTGTAGCCTGGGTAACCGGGTCGACCTGCTGAATACGCGCGTCGATGATTTCCAAGGCCGGGATGACCCACTCGGTGGCTTCCAGTACGTCGAACACGCTGACATTGGGGCCTTTGAGCGGCTTGCCGAGGATGAACGCCAACTCCACTTCCACCCGCGGCACGATGAACCGGTCTAAGGGAATGTCACTGCCTTCGTCGAACAACATGTCGTCCAGCAGCGCGCCGTAGTCCGGCTCGGTGATGTTGGAGGACACCTGCATGGCGCGTGAGGTCAGGCCAATCTTGTGGCCGACCAGTTTGCGCCCGGCGGCCATTTTCCTGGCCACCCAGGCACGCTGGATGGCATAGGCGTCTTCGATGGTGATCGCCGGTACGTCCTGGGAAAACTGGCGGACCTGCTCGCGTGAGCGCTCGGCCTGGTCCAGGCGTTCAGCGGCCTGCTGGATGAATGCGGTATCAAGCATGGTGACGATCTCTGTATTCAAGGGTTGACGATGGCAGCCCGGGTGCGCAGTACCAGCAGGGCGCCCAGGGTGATGAAACAGGCGAGTGCGTATAGCGCAAGGCTTGCGCTTTGCGTGGTGTCGCGCACCCAGCCGATGAAGTAGGGCGCGGCAAACGACGCAATGCTGCCCAGTGAACTGATCAGGGCAATGCCGGCGGCTTGCGTGCGCGCGTTCAGAAATGCCGGGGGTAATTGCCAGAACATGGGCAGCGCCGCACTGGCGCCCATGCCCGCCAGCACCAGCCCGCCCAGCACGGGCCAGGGTTGTTGCGGGGCCAGGCCGGTGATGGCGATGCCAGCGGCGGCCATCAGCAAAGGCACACACAGGTGCCAGCGGCGCTCGCGCCTGTGGTCGCTGGACCGCCCGCACGCCAGCATGAACGCGCAGCCGGCCAGGTAGGGCAGGGCGCTGAGCAGCCCAACACTGGCATCGCTGCCGATGCCGGCGCCGTGGATGAGGCTGGGCATCCAGAACGCGAGGGTATTCACCGCGAGCATCACTGCGCAGTAAACCGCCACCAGCAGCCAGATCGCCCGGCTGGCAACGAGGCCGCTCAGGGATGTCACGGGCTTGCGCTGTTCTTCATGGCCAAACTGGGCGCGCAAGGCGCTCTTCTGGGCGGTGTCCAGCCAGCTCACCTGTTCGAAGCGCTCCGGCAGCACTGCCAGCACCACCAGGCCCAACAGAATGACGGGTGCACCTTCGAGCAGGAACATCCACTGCCAGCCCCGCAGCCCGCCTGCATCGTGCATGAACGCCAGGATCGCCCCCGATACCGGCCCGCCCACTACGCCCGCCAGCGGCACGGCGATGGCGAACAACGCGGTGATCTGCGCCCGGCGCCCGGCCGGGTACCAGCGGTTCAGGTACACCAGGATGCCTGGGAAGAACCCGGCCTCCGCGGCACCCAGGGCGAAGCGCAGCAGGTAGAAGGCGGTGCTGCTTTCAATCAGCAGCATGCTGGTCGACAGTGCTCCCCACACCACCATCAGCGTGGCGATCCAGCGGCGTGGCCCGATGCGTTCGAGCATCAGGTTGCTGGGTACGCCAAACAGCGCGTAGGCAATGAAAAACAGACCGGCGCCCAGGCCGTAGACGGTGTCGGACAACTGCAGGTCCTGGCTCATCTGCATCTTGGCGAAGCCGATATTGATGCGGTCGAGGTGGGCGAACAAGTAGCAGATCAGCAGCAACGGCATCAGCCGCCAGGTGATTGCACGGTGGGTGGCATCGGCCAGCGCTGAATCGGGCCGGCCCAGGGAGGCATGTTCGAGAGTGCTCATGGTTTTTGTACTTGTTGTGTGATGAGACAGCATCCAGCCTGGGCTCAGGCCGGGCGGTTGAACAGGGGGTGCAACGTACTGTGCTTGGCGTCGTAGACCTGCTGGCTGCTTTCGTCGATTTGCAGGGTGATGCCGACCGGTCGTTGCGCCAGTACGGGGCTCAAGTGCTGCGTGAGCACCTGCAGCAGGTTGTCGCCTACCGCCTTGTGGGTCGCAGCGCTGCGGCCTGTGCCCATACGCAGGTTGGCGTACAGGAAGCCGTAGTTGCCGTTGCCGTCAGCCACCGCGCAATGGGCGGCCGGGTAAGCAAGCACGCGCGTGCCGCCGGTTGGAAACACTGCCTTGCCGGTGTCATCGCGCTGTTCCAGCATGCAGTCAGCCAGTGCCCGGCACAGGCCAGGCATATCGGCCTCGGCTTCCAGGTCGGGGGTGTAAAGCAGAACCAGGTGTGGCATGGGTGCCTCCTGTGAGCGAGGGCGTCAGGCCGCCGAGCGGTGGCCTGGCAGGTGGGTCAGAGGCGGCTGGTGGAAACCACGCTCGCCAGATCGGTCGCTTGCGCAGGCGGTATGGTCGAGCCGTCCTGGGGGGTGATAGGGAAGATGGCATTGATTTGCCCGGTCCCCGAAGACCCAAAGTAAGGCGTCACCACCTCGGCCTTGCCGGCGTAGCTGGACCAGCCGAGCACGCCCAGCAGCATCGCGGTGTCGTGCATGAAACCCTCACCGTGGCCCTTGGCGGCGTACTCGGGCAGCATTGCGCAGAACGCCTCCCACTCGCCGTTCTCCCACATCTTCACCACACGGTGGTCCAGCGTCTCCAGGAACGGGCTCCACACTTTGGTGGCAAAGTCCGGTGCCTGGCCGTTCTGCGCGAAGCGGTGGGACAGCGACCCGCTGGCGAGAAACGCCACGGTACCGTCGTAATGGTCTTCCACGGCCTTGCGCATGGCCCAGCCTAGGCGGGCGCTGTCGGCCAGGTAGTGGGAAGTGCACAAGGCCGAGACCGAAATCACCTTGAAGTGCTGGTCCTGGTTCATGTAGCGCATGGGTACCAGCGTGCCGTATTCCGGGCCCAGAGTAGTGGCGTGGTGGGCCATGGTTTCGACGCCGAACGCATTGCACGCCTCACCCAGGATCACGCCCAGTTCCTTGTTGCCCGGGAATGCGTAAGCCATGTTGCTGATGAAGTGCGGCAGCTCGTTGGAGGTGTAGACACCGTTGAAGTGCTCGCCACACAGGATGTGGTAATTGGCATTGACCAGCCAGTGGGTGTCGAACACCACAATGGTATCCACCCCCAGTTCACGGCAGCGGCGGCTGATTTCGTAATGCCCGTCGATGGCCGCTTGGCGAAACCCCTGGCGCGGGCCAGGCAGTTCGGACAGGTACATGGACGGTACATGGGTGATCTTGGCAGCGAGAGCGACTTTGCCCATGTGTAACTCCGGTTAGAGGATGATCTTGTTATCGTGTGAGGGCGGGCAAGGCCGCGCCCTCAGGGTTACCCACTTTGCCTGGAGCCCTACACCCCCCAGCGCGGGATGTGATGGCCGCCCATGGAAATGCAAACGTTCTTGATTTCGGCGAACACCTCGAAGCTGTACTGGCCGCCTTCACGGCCGGTACCGGAGCCCTTCACCCCACCAAACGGCTGACGCAGGTCGCGCACGTTCTGGCTGTTGATGAACACCATGCCGGCTTCGATGCCACGGGCCAGGCGGTGGGCCTTGCCGATGTCCTGAGTCCAGATGTAGGAGGCCAGGCCGTACTCGGTGTCGTTGGCCAGTTGCAGCGCCTGGGCCTCGTCCGTGAACGGGATCAGGCACGCCACCGGCCCGAAGATTTCTTCCTGGGCAATGCGCATCTTGTTGTTCACATCGGCAAACACGGTCGGCTGGATGAACTGCCCCTTGGCCAGGTGCGCAGGCAGGTTGGCGGGCCGCTCCAGGCCGCCGGCCACCAGGCGGGCACCTTCTTCCATACCAATCTTGATGTAACCGGTGACCTTGTCGTAATGCGCCTGGGTAATCATCGAGCCGACCTGGGTTTTGGGGTCGGTTGGGTCGCCAACGATCAGGCGCCGGGCCCGGGCAGCGAACTCGGCGACGAACTGCGGGTAAACGCTTTCCTGGATGAAGATGCGGCTGCCGGCGGTGCAGCGTTCACCATTGAGCGAGAAAATGGTGAACAGTGCTGCGTCCAGCGCCCGCTCAAGGTCGGCGTCCTCGAAAATCAGCACGGGCGACTTGCCGCCCAGTTCCATCGAATACTTTTTCAGGCCGGCGGTCTGCATGATCTTGCGGCCGGTGGCGGTGCCGCCCGTGAACGAAATGGCGCGCACGTCAGGGTGGCGCACCAGCGCGTCACCGGCGGTGGCGCCGTAGCCCTGGATCACGTTGAGCACGCCCTTGGGGATGCCGGCTTCCACCGCCAGGCGGCCTAGCTCATTGGCGGTCAGCGGCGACAGTTCGCTCATCTTGAGCACCGCGGTATTACCCAGTGCCAGGCACGGCGCGGTCTTCCAGGTGGCGGTCATGAAGGGCACGTTCCAGGGCGAAACCAGGCCACACACACCTACCGGCTGGTACAGGGTGTAGTTGAGCATCTGGTCATCAACTGGATAGGAATGGCCGTCCATGCGCGTGCACACTTCGGCAAAAAAGTCGAAGTTGTGGGAAGCACGCGGGATCAGCACGTTCTTGGTCTGGTGGATCGGCAGGCCGGTGTCGAGGGTTTCTAGCTCTGCCAGCTTCGGCACGTTCTGGTCGATCAGCTCACCCAGCCTGCGCATCAGCCGCGCACGCTCCTTGGCTGGCGTGTTGGCCCACTTGGGGAAAGCGTCCTTGGCCGCCGCTACGGCCTGCGCCACTTCCTCGGCACCGCCGCTGGCGACTTCGCCGATGGCGTCGCCGATGGCCGGGTTGTAGTTGACGAACGTGTCTTTGCTCTCGACCTCACGGCCGTTGATCCAGTGCTTGATCATGCTGCTCATGCCTTGTTGTTCTTGAAGAAGTCAGCTTCGCTGACGATGCGGTTGACCAGGCGACCGACGCCTTCCACCTCCACCACCACTTCATCGCCTGGCACCACATCGGCGAGCCCCTCCGGCGTGCCGGTGGCGATCATGTCGCCTGGCTGCAGGGTCATGAAGCTGGAGAAGTATTCGATCAGATGCGGGATGTCGAAGATCATGTCCGCCGTGGTGCCTTCCTGCTTCAACTCACCGTTGATCCAGGTGCGCAGTTTCAGGTTGCTGACATCAGGTACATCGGCCGCATCGACCATCCACGGGCCTACCGGCGTGGTGGCATCGCGGTTCTTCACCCGCAGGTTGGGGCGGTAGTAGTTTTCCAGGTAGTCGCGGATCGCGTAGTCGTTGCAAACCGTATAGCCGGCCACATAGGCCATGGCGTCTTCACGCTTGACGTTTTTCGCCGGTTTGCCGATGACCGCGACCAGCTCGCACTCGTAGTGCATGTAGTCGACGTTGTTTGGGCGCCAGGTGACCTGATCGTGTCCGGTGTAGGTGCCTGGGGATTTGACGAACGCCAGGGGCTCCGTGGGCGGCGCAAAGGCCAGTTCCCTGGCGTGGTCGGCATAGTTCAGGCCGAGGGCGAACATGCTGCCGTTGGCCGGTGGCAGCCACTCGACCTGATGCTCGTCGAGCACTCGGCCGTCGGCCAGGCGCAGGGTGCTGTCGGCTTCCACGGTCGCCGCGTGCACGGTGCCTTCATAACGGATGCGCGCGTGTTTCATGCGGGTTCTCCCAGCTCGGCAACAATGGTGTTGGCCAGGCGGCCAAGGCCTGTGATCTCGACGGCCACGCGATCACCCGGGCGCACGTCGACCCGGCCTTCAGGGGTGCCGGTGATCAGCACGTCCCCGGCATGCAGGGTCATGAACTCGCTGAGTTCGGCGATGAGTTGCGGGATGCTGCGCACCAGGTTTGCGGTGGTGTTTTCCTGCACTACGGCACCGTTCACGTACAGCTTCAGCGTCAGGTCGTGCGGGTCGGAAACGGCCTGCACGGGCACAAGGTCCGGGCCGATGGTGCAGAACCCGTCACGGCACTTGGCTTTCACCGCAGGGCGGTAGTAGCTGTCTTCGGGCAGGCTGTATTCGTTGACGATGGTGAACCCGGCCACATGCGCCAGGGCATCAGCCGCGCTCACCCGGGTAGCATCCTTGCCGATGACCACGCCCAGTGCCGGGCCTGGTTGCAGGCGTTCGCCGGCGGGGTGAACCACCTCGCCACCGTGGGTATTACGGGTATTGGGCGTTTTGATGAACAGCACCGGCTTCACCGGCGCCTGCTTGTAAGGCGGCTTGTCGAACTCGGCCAGACGCTGCTGCAGCAGGCCGTTGTAGTTCAGCGCTACGCCGAACACGGTGCCGTTCGCAACGTCATGCAACGCATGGCTCATGCTTTTCTCCTGGCGGTGGTGGAGCAGTGTGCCGCCCCAATAATCGTTAATGTGTTAATGTTATAGTTAATATGTTAACAATGGTCAAGGCTTCCCTTGTGGTGCCCCCTTGGCGGGCGCACCATGCGCCTTGGCAACGTAGCTAGCGTTTTTGGCGGGCAACCAGCAATGAGCAACCGGCACCCCATTCCCAACATCAACATCGGGCAGGTCTACGACCAGCGCTACAGCGAGAGCGAGGTGCACCACGACCGGCTGGGCAACCTTGCCGGCTTCTTTGGCCGCAACATGCCGGTACACCGCCACGATCGCTTCTTTCAGGTGCATTACGTGAAATCCGGCAACGTCTGTGTCTACCTCGACGACCAGCAGTTCATCGAAGCGGGGCCGATGTTCTTCCTTACCCCGCCCACGGTGACGCATTCTTTCGTCACTGATCCTGACAGCGACGGGCATGTGCTTACGGTTCGGCAACAACTGGTGTGGCAGCTGATCGAGGCGGATGCGAGCTTGTTGCCGGCCGGCATGCAGGTGCGCCCGGCCTGCGTAGCGTTGGCGCGCTTGTCGGCCACTGACCAGGCCGAAGCCCGGCGCCTGGAAGGGTGGCTGGACGCACTCAGCGACGAGTTTTCCCGCCCTGGCCCGGGGCGCGACGCTGCGCTGCAATCGCTGACCCGGTTGATCATGATCAGCCTGCTGCGGCTTTGCCCCCATTCGCGCGAGGCCACCCCGGCGCGCCATGAAGACTTGAAAATCTTCCACCGCTTCAATGCGCTGATCGAAGCGCACTACCTCGAGCATTGGCCGCTGGCGAACTATGCGGCGCAGATCGGTGTCACCGAGGCGCGGCTCAATGACATTTGCAGGCGCATGGCCGACTTGCCCTCCAAGCGCCTGGTGCTGGAGCGGCTGATGCAGGAAGCCAGGCGCCTGCTGCTGTTCTCCGGCAGTTCCGTGAACGAAATCTGCTACCAGCTGGGTTTCAAGGACCCGGCCTATTTCAGTCGGTTCTTCAACCGTTACGCGGGGCTCACGCCGGGTGAGTACCGGCAGCGGCAAGCGGAGTTGCAGTGATGTGGCCACGTGGCGATACCTGCGGGTACTTGTCGTTGTTTGCAGACGATGCTCGCAGCTTGCCGTGGTGGCTTGAATGGGTTTTCCGTGGAACAGCTTGCACTTTCCACAGGCCGTGCCAGTTGCCGCACCGTGCGTCAGCTCTTACTCTCGTGGGCTGGATCAAACGGCACAGGCAATACCCATGACCAAGACGCGCCCCTCGTTGACGCTGAGCCTGCTGCAGGCCCGCGAGGCTGCAATGGCATTTTTCAGGCCACTGCTCAACGCACATGACCTGACCGAGCAGCAATGGCGTGTCATTCGGATCCTGCACCAGCACGGTGAACTGGAGAGCCACCAGCTTGCCCACTTGGCCTGTATTCTCAAACCCAGCATGACGGGTGTGCTCAGCCGCCTTGAGCGTGACGGGTTGGTAGGCCGGCGCAAGGGCACAGAGGATCAACGGCGGGTCTTCGTGATGCTGACCGTAGCCGGGCAGGCGTGCTTCAATGCCATGCGCGAGGGCATGGAAGCCAACTACAGCAAGATTCAGGCTCAGTTTGGCGAAGAAAAGCTGACGCAGCTGCTGCAGTTGCTCAACGAGCTTAAACGCATCGAGCCTTGAGTGGCGGGCAGACCGATTTGAACCATCCTCAATTTCAACACAAGGAAACCTGGCGAATGGAAACGCGTTGCACCTCTCTGGACGAAGTCCGCCAGCGCATCGATGAGATCGACCGGCAAGTCGTGTCGCTGCTGGCCAGCCGCGGCGACCTGGTGGCGCAAGCTGCCGGCTTCAAGAAAACCACCGACGACGTACGTGCCCCGGCGCGCGTCGAGCAGGTCATCGCCAAGGTACGCGCCATGGCGCAAGAAACCGGTGCCTCGCCGGTAGTCGTCGAGCAGGTCTACCGGGCAATGATCTCGGCGTTCATCGCCGAAGAACTGGCCACCCATGCTCAATTGGCCAACCAGGCTTCAGCCACCTGACGAGCGTGACGATGGAGGTGGTGGCAGTGTTCAAACGCGCCAGTATTACCCTGCTGATGCTTGCAGTGACCTCGCTCACTGCCTGTGTCCCCTGGCAGCGCGAGCGTGCTGCGTATGCGGACCTGTGCGAGTCCGAGTTCCAGTTCAAGGTGTCCGGCCCGCAGGGTGAGACCACGGTGTACCTTGAAACCTACCTCTACGACCACGCCGCCCGCTGGCGGGATCAGCCCTACGAACAGGGGTTGCACGTGGAGTACCCTGGCGAGCGGTACAAACAGCCAGAGTTCTACGTGCAGATGATTGCCTACAACCAGGACCGCGCCCGGCCTTCATCAGGCTCGACCCGTGGCGTGCCACCTGTGCCGGTGCTCTACGACAGCCGCCAGGCCTATATCACCTTTGCCGATGGTACACGGCTGAACGCGCGCCCCGAGGTCTATGTTGGCAGCGACGACATTCACGATTTCCCCTCGTTGACCGAGCAGTCCGCCCGGCCTTCGCCCTATGACATCAACAGCGATGAAGTGCACCGGCTGATTCCCAAACTCACCAACAACAAGCGATATGGCTCGGCCTACGTGATCTTCCAAACCAACCAGTTCAATGCCGACTCCAGGTGGACCATTCACCTGGGGAGCTTGCAGGTTGGGGGGCAGACGCTGGCCATCCCGCCGCAGAAGCTCTGCTATCACCCGGTCAAGAAATGGATCGGCATAGAGCCCCTCCTGCGGCCCTGACGAGTTTTCCGCCAGGTGCGTGTGCGATGGATGGAACGATTCAGCAGCCATTGCCGTCGGTACTTCAGGTCTTTTGAAAGGAGTACCCCATGAAGTACCGTGCACTTGGCAATACCGGGCTGATGGTGTCCGAACTGGTCGTAGGGACCGTCCCGTTTGGTGGGCGCGGCGCCTTCGAGAAAACCGGCAGTGTGGATGTGGACCTGGCCAGGCGCATGTTCGACGCGGCCTTTGATGCGGGCGTCAACCTGGTGGACACGGCCGACCTGTATTCCCATGGGCTGGCTGAGGAGATCGTGGGCAAGGCGCTGGGCGAGCGACGTCAGTCGATCATCCTGGCCAGCAAGGCGCGCAGCCCGATGGGTGACAACCCCAATGACAGCGGCGCGTCACGCTATCACCTGATCCGCGCTTGTGAAGCCAGCCTCAAGCGCCTTGGCACTGACCATATTGACCTGTACCAGATCCACAACTGGGACGGCGTTACGCCTGTCGAGGAGACCCTTGCAGCCTTGGACCACCTGGTGCAAAGCGGCAAGATCCGCTACTTCGGCACCTCCAACTACACCGCCTGGCAGATGATGAAAACCCTCGGCAGTGCCCAACTCAATGGCTGGCAGCAGCCGGTGTCCCAACAGATCTACTACACCCCTGAGTCGCGCGAGGCCGAGTACGAGCTTTTGCCGATGGCCATCGACCAGGGCTTCGCAACGCTGGTGTGGGGGCCACTGGGGGAGGGCTTGTTGACCGGCAAGGTCCGCCGCGGGCAGCAGACGCCAAAGGGCACGCGCCAGGGCAACGATTGGCCGGAACCCTATGTGCACGACCGCGAGCGCGCCTACGACATCATCGAAACGCTGATTTCGGTCGGGGAACGGCATGGCTGCTCACCCGCGCGGGTGTGCCTGGCTTGGCTGAAGGACCGGCCCGGCATCACCAGCGTCATTACCGCCGGGCGCACCCTTGAACAGTTGCAGGACAACCTGCAGGCCGTGGCGCTGAAGCTGACGTGCGAAGACCTGCAACAGATCGAGAACGCTACCCGCTTGGCACCGCAGTACCCTTACTGGCACCGCATTGCGGCCGGCATGGACCGGATCGATCCTGCCGAAGCGCCATTCATCGAGGCCTATCGAGAAACCATGAAGCAGTAGCCGTTACCTCAACAGGGCGGGTCTGCCCTGATGGATAGGGCCGCGAGCACCTCGACATGAATCTTTTCCTGTCCTGTCGGTCAGGTAATAAGTCTCCCACTCATGATCGAGGTGCTCATGCAAACGTTCACCGTTCACTACCTACTCAACGGCAACGCGTCCAGCCATACCTTTGAGCTGAACCAGGCTGAGCTTCCTGCCCACGACGCTGCACTGCACCTGATCGTGCTGCATTTTGGTGATGGCGAGAACAGCCTGGTGATGCCGCCAGCCGATGCCACGCCTGCAGAGGTACTGGCGCAGGCTGAAGTGTTGGGGCTTACGCAGATAGAGGTCGGTTGAGGGCAGCGCGCGCCGCTGTTGTGGCCGTGCAATAAGCCCTCCCGATCATTGCTGCGCCATTGGTCGCCCGTCAGGCACTCCTGGGTCAGCCAGCGGCTCTGAATTTCAGGTGCCCATTCAAGCGCCTTTATCAGGAGAATGCCAATGTCCATTGATCACAACATCCCTGACACCAGTGAAGGCCATGGCTCCGGCCTGGAGCAGACGCCATCCGAACCTAAGCAGGGTGCTGGGGAAAATGGGGCCCAGCAGCGGCCCGAAGACTGGAACCCACCGCCAGGGAACCCCGGTTCCGATCAGGACAGCCAGGTACCACGCGACAACGGCACTGCACGTACCCACGAGGACGAGGCCCGTGATGCGGATGTGCTGGAGGAGGACATGAAGGATGTTGAGGCTAACAACTCCGTGTCAACTGAGCATCCTTGAGCCGACATTTGCAACCTGAACGCCATGCTCGGGAAATGAGCCTACAGCGCCGCCTGCGACGACCCCGGCGCAGGCGGTTGCTGTTAATCAAAAGCCGGTCCCTGACTGCGCCCCGCCCAGAGGGGCTATCGCCCACCCCGGCTCAAGTCGCCCAGCCGGCTTGAGATCGACTGCATGCCTTTGCCGAGTTCACGCAGTGCATTGGCGTCCCGTGCCCCTTGCTCGCTGGACGCATGGATGCGCACGGCAAGTTCGTTGATTTCGTGGGTGACGTGACTTTGCTGCTGAGCGGCCACTGCAATCTGTTGCGCACGCTGGACGATGTCGTCGAAGCTTTTTACCGTGGTGCCCAACGTGGATGCGACGCCGGCCGCCTGCTGCACCGATGACCGCGTGCGTTCGGCGCCGTTTTGCATCGTTGCAACGGCTGAACTTGAAGCCTGGCGAAGTTGCGAAATCATCTCCTGAATCTCGTTCGCAGAGGTTTGCGTGCGGCCGGCCAGCGTGCGTACTTCATCGGCCACCACCGCGAAACCACGCCCCTGCTCGCCGGCGCGCGCAGCCTCGATGGCTGCGTTGAGGGCCAACAGGTTGGTTTGTTGCGAGATGGATTTGATGACCTCCAGCACGCTCCCCACACGTTCGATGTCCGCTCCCAATTGCGTGATAGCGTCGGCAGCCCCGGAGATATCGGTGGCCAGGCCCTCGATGAACTGGCTGTTGCCGTTGACCTGGTTCTGGCTTTGCTGCGCGTCATCCAATGAGCGCCGGGCAGTGTCGGAACAATCAGAGGTGTTGTGTGCGACTTCATTGGCACTGGCCGACATTTCAGTGATTGCCGTGGCCAGCAGGGTGTTGTCCTGCCGCTGGGCCTCAGCGCGTTCAGCCAAGCCGTGTGACAATTGCGCCAGTTCGTCAGCCTGACGCTCAAGCGAGACAGATTCCTGGGCGATGCGGTGCAGCATGTCGCGCAACGAGCCCGCGTAATGATTGACCGATTCGCGCAGTGCACCAATTTCATCGGCGCGCACGATTTCCAGCCCAGCCCCGGCCTGGCCGCCTTGGCCCAGGGTATCGATTTGCCGGGTGGTTTCCTCAAGCTGCACCAACAGCCGCTTGCCGGCCAGCCAGGCGAGGCCGAGCAGGATGGCCATCAGGGGTAACAGGAACAACAGTATCTGCGCGGTCAGATGATTTGCCAGGCCCACGACCCTGGATTCGGGCGTTACCAGGCCAATTCGCCAGCCGGTGCTATCCATGGTTGCCAGCGTCACGTAAGCCGGAGTGCCCAGCCTGCCATCGTCGTCCAGCCTGAATGTTGAAAGGGCCTGCGATTTGTCGGCCAGGCGATCCGCCACGGGCTTGAGCCAGGGCAGCTCCTGGCCCAGCGCGGCGACGGTGAGCAGTGCCTTGTCGGCTTTGGTATCGGGGAAGAACAGCACGTTACCCGAGGCATCCACGGCAAACGCATAACCGCCTGTTATATCGCCTTTCTCTTTGAGAAAAGTGGCCAGGCCGTCCAGCTTCAAGTCGATGGTGGCCACACCTGCGAACGCGGCCCCATTGCGATAGGGCACGCTGCATGTGGTCATTGCCACACCGCTTACGGCGTCCTGGTAAGCGTCCGACCAGACACAACGACCAGGCGCGGTGGACTTGACACCGGTATACCAGGACTCAGCCTGATAGGGCGGCGTATTTGCATCGTTGTATTCGGCGGAAAAAACCAGCTTGTTGTCGGCGTTACGTGACCAGAAAAAACTACGCCGTTCGGTCCCCGCCGTGAACGCGTTGGGCTCTGGCCAAACGCCGCCACCTGCGATGGCGGCATTGCCTTGGCTGTCGATAATGCCCGCCAGGTTATCCTGGAAAAGCGCCACATCGTGAGGCAGGGTCTGTGCCAGCAGCGCCATGGCAGAGGCCGTACCCTCGATGCGGTTCAGCGGCAGGGCCAGTTCGTTGGTCAGGGCCTTTGCCGACTGCTCGGCCGCGTCCGTTCCGGCGGCCAGCAGCCGGGGTTTGCCACCCAGCGTAATCACCGCAAATATCGCCGCAGCAGTAAGAACCAGCAAAGCCAGGATGGCTAACGTCATGCGCTGCGAGATACGTGCGGGGATCAGTGACATTGAAAGGCTCCGGAAACGGCAATTCGTTGACGGTGTATCGGCGGGTCATGGGGGAAATTGAACAGGCCTCACGTTTTTTAGTGCGCACAACGACGAGCGGATGCAGTGTCGAGGTAAGGTTCCCTACCACCCAATCCGCTCACCATCCCACCCCCAGAAACTGCCCGTCACCGACGGCCCCAAGCGCCCCACCAGTTCGATGACACAGCGCGCTGCAAACCCTGTTTCGAACAACTTGCCTTCCGGCACATTCCCTTGGAAGGGCCGGGAAAGCTCTGTGTCGGTGGTACCTGGGTGCAGTGCCAGCACCGTGGCAGCTGGGTTGACCCGCTTCAACTCGATGCTGGCCGTGTGCAACAGCTGGTTAAGGGCCGCCTTGCTTGACCGGTAGCTGTACCAACCGCCCAATCGGTTGTCGCTGATCGAGCCGACACGGGCAGACAACGCCGCGAACGTGGCAGGCTGTTTACGCAGAAAAGGCAGCACGTGCTTGAGCAGCAGGATTGGCGCAAAGGCGTTGGTGGCGAAGCTTGCTTGCAAACCCCCCAGGTCAAGCTGTGCCAACGATTTTTCCGCCTTGGCGTTTTCCTGGTGCAGGATGCCGAGGGTGCTGACAACGAGGTTCAGGTGCTCACAAACCCTACCCACCTCCGTGGCCAGCAGCGCCAGTGAGCCTTCGTGCCTGGCGTCGCAGTCGACCAGCCTCACACGTTCGCCATACTGCCTGCCCAGTGCCCCCAGCGCTTCGCAGGTGCTGGCCTGGCGCGCCACGGCAACCAGCACACGCACATCGTCGCGGGCCAGCAGCGCTGTGCACAGCGCCAGCCCTATGCCACGGCTGGCGCCGCAAATCAGTACGTTGGCGTGGCCAGGCAAGGCTGGGATCAGGCTCATGGTGTTCCCCTCGGGGCGGTGGGCTCGGCTTGAGGGTAGACCACTTCAGGGCGCCGAAGCTCCATCGGCTGCGGGAAGGGTAGGGCCAGCGCTTGAAGGGGCCGAATCAGATGGGGATATAGTCATTACGCGCGACGGTCGGTTTGTGTGGCCCCGGCACCAGGTGCAGGTGCAGCCCGCCTACCTGGTCAATAGCCAGGCAGTCGTCCACGTTCAGCAGCGCGTCGGTATGCGGCTTCAACCAGCCGGCAGCCATCTGCAGTTTCCCCAGCGCCTTGGCATCGGTCTTGTTGCGGGCGCTCACCAGCAGGTACCGGTGGGCTTCGCCGAACACACCCCGCTCGTAGCCACCCAGGTTGATGAAGTACAGACGGTTGGCACCGCGAGCAGGGGGCTGGGTGTGCCACTCGATGCGCTGGCCGTCCACCCCGTCTACCTCCAGCCAACTGTCCACGTGCAGGCCCTGCAGGCTGCCGAACCAGGCGTCACGTAGCTGCGGGTAGGTGTGCTGAAGGGTTTCGGCCTGGGCGAAGACCACGTCGTGCACTTCGATCTTGGCGCCTGGGTGGCGGCCGCCCAGCATGACGACATACAGCATGAGGTTTCCTTTGACGGGCATCTGACCGCGCTATTGTGCAACATCTGCCCACCGCTTCAAGCACGGCGGCTTGGCGAGCGCGAACAACCCGTCTAGTGTGTGGGAACCTTCACTGCGAGACAGCCGCATGCGCCCTTCATTGTTACTGCTTCTGACCTTAGTGCTCACGCCCCTGGCGCAGGCTGCCGGCAACTGGACGTTGAATGACCAGCACGACAAGGCCTATACCCTTGCTGACGACGTGCGGGTGGTGATGGTGGCCCGCAGCATGGCCAGTGCACGGTTGGTCAACAGCGCCGTGGAGCATACGCCTGCAGGCTATCTGGAAGCCCGCGGAGTGGTGTTTGTGGCCGACATCGAGAAAATGCCCAGCATGGTCCAGGCCGTGATGGTGCCAGCCATGCGCTCGGCCAATTACCGCATTCTGCTCGACCGCAGCGGCGAAGTGGCAGAGCAGTATGGGGGCGACCGCGACTCGGTGCAGTGGCTGGAACTGAGCCATGGCAAGGTTACCGGCGAGCACCGCTACAGCGACCTGCCAAGCCTGCGCAAGGCGCTGGCTGGGATGGCAGGGCGCGTCGCAGGTGGTTGACCCCGCAGGTGCTATCTGTGCGGCGTTTGGGGCGACGCCGTAGGCCAATGCTGATGCCCTTGGGGGTGCGCCACCAGAAAGTCGACGAACACCCGCACCCGCGCGGGCATGGACGGCCCGCCCGCGAACACGGCATGGATCGGTTCGCGGTCACCGGGGTTGTAGCCGTCGAGCAGTGATACCAGGCGCCCGCTAGCCAAGTCTTCTGCCACGGTGAACGTACCAATGCGTGCCACGCCCGCGCCCAGCCTGGCCAACTGCGCCAATGCCTCTCCGCTGCTGCATTGGATGTTGCCGTTCACCTTCAGCCTGAACAGTTGACCGTCACGGCTGAACGGCCAGTCGGGTGTCGCCCGGCGGAAGTTGAAACGCAGGCAGTTGTGGTTTTGCAGGTCTTCTGGCACGTGGGGCGTGCCGCAGCGCTGCAGGTAGCCAGGCGAGGCCACGATGGCCTGGCCGGTGTCGCCGATCAGGCGTGCGCTCAAGGAACTGTCGGGGAGCTCACCGAAACGCAGGGCCACGTCGGCCTGGCCGCCCAGGATGTCCGCCAGCTCGTCACTGAGGGTAAGGTCCACCAGCACCTGCGGGTAGCGGGCGCTGAAGGCTGCTACCAGGGGCACAACGGTCATGCGGCCGTGCCCCAGTGCGGCGCTGACCCGCAGGCGGCCACGGGGCACACCCTGGTCGGTGATGGCCTGTTCCACTTCGAGCATGTCGGCAAGCACCCGGTGTGCACCCCGCAAGTAAGCCTCGCCCTCTGGGGTCAAGGTGATCGCCCGGGTTGTGCGCAACATCAGGCGCGTGCCCAGGCGCTGCTCGGTGCGTGCCAGGATGCGGCTGACGGCGGAGGGGGTCAGGCCTAGCGCCCGGGCGGCGGCGGACAAGCTGCCTGCTTGCGCCACACGTGCGAACACCTCCATTTCACCGGAGCGTCCAGCCAGTTCCATTTGTGCCTCTCAAGCAAAGGTGGTTGGTAAAAAAGCGGTCTAGTGCGCATTGTAAACAGATCGTAGCATTTGCAGCACAGATAAGGAGCCAGCCATGCGTATCAACCCCCCACTTGTTGCACTTGCCATCGGTGCCTTCGGCATCGGCGTCACTGAATTTGCCCCCATGGGCATGCTGCCCAGCATCGCCACCGACCTGGGTGTTTCGATCCCGGCTGCTGGGCTGTTGGTCAGTGCTTACGCCCTGGGCGTGCTGATTGGCGCGCCGCTGATGACCTTGGCCACTGTGCGCATCCCGCGGCGCTATTTGCTGATTGGCCTGATGGCGATTTTCACCCTGGGCAACGTGATGTCGGCCTTGGCCAGCGATTACACCAGCCTCCTGGTGGCCCGGGTGGTCACTTCGATGAACCACGGGGCGTTTTTCGGCATCGGCGCCATAGTGGCAGCCAGCGTTGTGCCGCCGGACAAACGCGCCGGGGCGGTGGCCGCCATGTTCATGGGCCTGACGCTGGCCACCATTGGCGGGGTACCGCTGGCGACCTGGTTCGGCGAAATGCTTGGGTGGCGAACCGCGTTCTGGGGGATTGCCGGGCTTGGCCTAGTGGCGATGACCACCCTGTGGTACGCCTTGCCGAATGTGCCCTCGCCCAAAGGTGATGGGGCGCTGGCGGAGATCCGCGTGCTGACCCGTGGCCCGGTGCTGGCCGCGCTGTTGCTGACGGTGGTCGGCTCAAGTGCGATGTTTACGGTATTTACCTACATTGCACCGATTTTGCAGAACGAAGCGGGGGCCTCCACGACCTTCGTCACCGGCATGCTGGTGCTGTTCGGCATTGGTCTGACGTTGGGTAACGTCTGGGGCGGCAAGGCAGCGGACCGTTCGGTTGACCGCACCCTTGTCGTATCGCTGACCGTGCTGATTACCGTGCTGCTGGGGTTACCGTGGGTACTCGCCTGGCCGCTGCCAACGGCCTTGGCCATCGTGGTGTGGGGTGCGGCCAGCTTTGCACTGGTGCCGCCCCTGCAGATGCGCGTGATGGAAGCCGCAAGGCAGGCGCCCAACCTGGCCTCGGCGGTAAACATCGGTGCATTCAACCTGGGTAACGCCATCGGCGCTGCCTTGGGCGGCGCAGTGATCAATGCCGGCCTGGGCTACCGGGCAATTGCCATTGCCGGGGCGGCTACCGCTGCGCTGGGCCTGGCCATGGTAGTGCTTTTCGCCTGGCGGGGGCGTGCCAGTGGGGCTCAGGTCGCAGTGTAAGGGCGGCTACCGGCCCGCTCCCACGGGCCGGTGTTTCTCGAACCGCACGTCTCGTGCATCCACCTGAGCAGTGCACGCCCAGCCGGCGCTCCGGTACAGCGCATTGGCGCGCATGGCCGGGTCGCCGTCGGTGGTCAGGTGAATCACAGCATGGTGCTCGAACAGGGCTTGCTCGGCCCGTTGCAGCAGTAGCGTACCCAACCCGTTGCCTTCCAGCGCAGGGCGCACAAACAGGGCGAACAGCTCACCTTCCTGCAGGTCGACCATTGCAAAGCCTGCGGGCTGGTCGTGCCATTCGACCACCCAGGCGCAGGGGGCGCTGCTGATTGCCTCGGTCAGTACCTCTGCGGTGATGCCCAGTGCGTGCATCTGCTGGCGTGACAAATGGTTCTGGGTAACGCTGGTCCGGATGTCGAACAGCACGTCGACATCGCCCGGTGTTGCCAGGCGCAAGGTTGCGCTCATCGGTTTATCTCCACAGCAGTTCAAGGCGTGCCGTTGCGGCCGTGCTCATGGTACGCGGCACGCTCGCTCAGGCGTTCGTAGTAATCACGTACCGCCGGCAGGCCAGGGTGCTCCAGGGGCGTTTCGAACCAGCGGTTTACCGACAGGCCGATCGGGATGTCGGCCAGGGTGAAATGGCGGCCTGCCACATAGGCACCGGTACGGGCCAGTTGCTGGTCGAGGATGCGCATGTGCCGCGACCAGTCTGCGCAACCGGCCGCAAGCGCCTGGGGCTCCTGGTGGGCGGGGGAGTGGCGTACCAGTGACATGAACGCGTAGCTCCAGGACCGGTTCAGGTCAGAAGCCTGCCAGTCGATCCACTGGTCGATCCTGGCCCTTGCCTGCGGGTCCACCGGATACAAGGTGCCATCACCGTAGCGGTTGGCCAGGTAGCGGATGATGCTGTTGGACTCCCACAGCGTGAAGTCACCGTCCTGGATCACGGGCACCATGGCATTCGGGTTGAGTGCAAGAAACTGCGCCGTGTGGGTTGCCTGGAAGCCTGAACCCCAGTCTTCGCGTTCGTACGGTACCTGAAACTCGGCGCACGCCCAGAGCACCTTGCGCACGTTGATCGAAGAGGCCCTGCCCAGAATACGTAGCATGATGACGTCCTTGTTGGGGAAGCGCTGATCGTCCGCGACGCAGGCAAAGTGGTCAAGTGGCACCGTACTTGTAGGCAGTTTCCGAAAATGGCCTTTGGCGCGGTCGGGGCGTTGTGGTGAGGGCGGGTGCGGCCCTAGTCTCGGGAGGCTCGCCAACAGGAGATAACACCATGGACAGAGAAACACTCAAACCCACCGGCAACCCCAACGTGCTGCACGCCGCTGGCCGCTTCGCCCCTTCCGACACCGAGCTGGTACACATGAAGGCCAAACTGCCCATGCGCACCGCACTGATGGAGGCGTCAGGCATCATGGGCTGCGTCACCGAGCTCACGCGCAAGGCCATCGACAAACCCGAAGACCGCAAGGTAATGATGCAGGCTACTTACTACCTGGCCGGCATGGCCAAGGCGCTGATCGATGGCCAGGTGCAGCAACTGCGCCAGGCCCGGGAAGAGCAGGGCGGCACCTAGTCGAGCGACACGCTTGCCTGGGGGCTGCGAAGTTGGCACCCTTGGGCAGCTTGAATCGTCTGTACCTCGACATAAGGAAGTTTGCATTGAGCTGGGACAAGGTGGGGAAACTCCTCGTAGCCGTGCTGATCGGGCTGATGGCCCTCCTGCTCGCCTATAAGGTGCTGGGCGGTAACCCTCGCCTGGAGGCATCCCTTACCTATTCCTACCTGACTTACCCCGGCCAGTTCAGCGAACGCATCAGCCAGGCCAGTGAGCAACTCAAGTACGAGCAGCTGCACGGGCGCATCAACGCCATCGGCCAGGGTGAAATGAGCCACGAACAGGTCGAGCGGCTGGTGGAGATGGCGCAGGCACCTTACGCCCGCCTGTTCGCCAAGCCGTTCGAGGCTGGCCTGGTGGACCATCGCACCGGCCTTCTTATCGAACTGCGCAATGCCGGTGACGCGCCGGTCAACCAGGTGAAAGTGCGCCTGCCTGCCAAGGGCTTGGTGCAGGTTCGGGATTCGGCCGGCAACGATACCCTGCTGGAAAACGCCACCGCCCAGGTGGAGATACCCGCCATCGAGCCCGGTGGGGAAAGCAAAGTGTGGGTGTACTTCGACGCCGATTACTCGCAGATCCGCCAGGGGGGTGTAGGTATCAGCTATGCCGATGGCGTGGCTGAGGTGCAGGTCTACCAGTCCTTCATCGGCTTCCCGGCGTGGGTCGCCCGCTACAGCACAGAGTTGATGGCACTGCTCGCGGGGCTCGTGTGCGTGGTTCTGGTGCTGGGTTACGCCTGCCTCTCACGGCGCCGCATCGCCTGACACGGCGCTTTTCAGCCAGCTTCGTGCAGTGCCAGGCTGTGGCGCAACTGGTCCAGCATGGCTACCCGTATCGTTTGTGGGGCCTGAACACGAATCGAGCCCGCCTGAGACAATAGCCACGCCATGAGCGCGGGGCTGTCAGCCACTGTGGTCACCAGGGTGGCGCCGCCGTCTGCCTGGGGTAGCAATAGCATGCCCACGCCCACCGGGCTCTGTTGAAGGTCGCGTGCCAGCGCGTCATCGACCCAGGCGTGCAGTTCTATCTGCGCGGGGCCGGTCATGTCTTCGGCCAGCCATTGCTGCGTGTGGGTATCCTTCAGGCCGGGTTGCCAGTGCCAGCTGTAGGGCAGGCTTTTGCTGTTGCACTGCAGGGGGAAAAGGGCGGCCAACTCCACCAGGTCGCGTTCTACGGTGCGCTTGGTGGTCACATGGCCAACCGTGGCCAGCGCCGCCTGCAATTGGCTGCAGCTAAGGCCGGGCTGGCGGCCAGGCAGCAGTTTGAGGAGTTCCCACTGGCGGGCAATGGTCTGGCGGGTGGGCTGGCTGGGCACGGGGGTCTTCCTTGAAGGGGCAACGAGCCTGGCTGGGTGGTGGCTCATTGATATCATCCAGCATACCCTGTCGGGCGCTATCCACCAACCGTTCCTTTGCCTAGCGGCCAGCCTCGGTGGTGCATTGCTGCAAGGCCTGAATGAATACCTGTTCTGCTCGGCTGAAGCGCTGGCCCGGGTTCCACAGTAGGTGGATATCGACATCGGCAATACCGTCGAGCGGTGGCAGCTTCCACAGCAAGCCTTGCTGTACATCCGGCGCCACCACGTGTTCGGGCAGGCAGCCGATACCGAAACCGGCGATCACCAGCCGGCGGACTTCTTCAAGGCTGGGCGACGATGCCACGATGCGCCCGGCAAACCCCTGCTGGTCGCGGAAAATGGTCAACGGTGACAGCATGCCGCCAATCTGGTCGCTGGTGAAGCTGACAAAGTTCTCCCGCTGCAGGTCGCTTTCGGCCTCGCCGAACAGCCGGTGGTGCCTGCCACAGAAAAAGGCATAGCGCTGGCGCAGAAACAGCCGTTGCTCCAGCCGTGTCTGGGCACGGCGGTTGAGGCTGAGGCCTGCAGTGGCGGTTTTCTCCTGCAGGGCGGCGACAATGTCGGAGCTGCGCATTACCTCGATTTCCAGCTCCACCCTTGGATGCTGGCGATGGAAAGCGGCAAGCAGGTCGTCGAATGCCTCGTTGACGATGCGGCTGATCATCAGCAGCCGTACCTTGCCCACCAGTTCATCCCCCGGGTGCTCCAGCAACCCGCCGATCTGCGACATCTGCCCGTAGACCTCGCCGGCCAGCCGGAATACCTGCTCGCCCATGTCGGTCAGCACAAAGCGTGGTCCGCGGCGGGCGATCAGTTGACGGCCTGTAAGCGCGCGCCGGATTTGGCACCGCCAAGCGCGCTGTTTGGCATCGTGGCTGGCACTCAATCTAGCGCCATGTTTGGCACCTGCCCTAAGAGTCAGGGCTGATGGCTGCAGCCTCGCTTACCTTCGATGCTGCCTCTGTGCGGTCCACAAGCACAGGGGCGCCCTGGGCATCTGATTGGAGCACCTTGCCCTGTGTCAGCAGCCCTTGCATCAGCAGATCATGCTCTTCGTCTGTGACCTCACGCACATCTGCCGGTATATCGGGATACGGCACCTCGGTGTGATAAAACGTCAGATGGCCCGGGCTAAACAGGTAAGGCATAGTCAGTTCCCTTTCGCGATCCAGGTGTAGTCGGTATAGGTGTTACCGCCTGCGTTGATGATAGTGACACTGGACTTGTCCCAGCGCCGGATACGGACGACGTTACCTTCGGCTGCGGCGTCTTCCATGTTTGTTAGCACTACAGACCGGCACGCAGTGGGAAAGGCTACTGGGAATGTGATGGTTTGTTCGTTCGGCCCAGAGTTCATCCCAAACACGCCGAACTGCTCAATAGCGCCGGTCGATCCGTCCCGTATCCATGAGGCAGCAGTGCCGAACGAAGCCGTGTTCTTGTCCTGCTTAGTGGCCAAGAAGGCTTCTACCTGGGATTTGGTGTAGGCATCAAGGATGCCGTACCCTTCCAAGCTACTGGCCACCGCAGCTTTCATTGCCAAGAATTGGTTGATTTCATCCTTCGTATACGCGTCAAGAATGCCGTACCCGCCGAGGGAAATAGCGTTATTAGCTTTCCGGGCCGCGATTTCATCAACTTCAGGCTTGGTGTAAGCGTCAAGAATCCCATAGCCCGCCAGCGTTGTGGCTTTGGTAGCGAAGTTGGCGACCATGGCCCTCAAGGCCTGCAACAGCTGGGTGTTGTCTGCGGAGTCGAAGCCCGGAAGGTACGCTAGAACAACTGATGCAAGCTCTTCTTGCATCATGTTCAGCCAACCTGCCTTTAGAGGTGTGGGCGCCTTACCACCCGCTTGCGCACCCTCCCTGAACAGGCCTGGAGGCGTGTGTAGCTTTGTCCAAGCTGAAACCCTATCCATGACATTCCCCTTAGACCACGATGCCTTTGCGCAGCGCGTAAGCACGCAGATCGGCGATGGTCGTGCTGATCTCGTCCTCGGCCAGAATGACCGAATGGGCCTGCCAGACCGCCAGATCACACGTGCCACCAAATCCGGTGAACAAACTGCCCAGTCGGATCTTGTTTAGTGCTCGCCGACGAGGGAGGTCATTAGTGGCTGTTTGAGTTGTGGCACGGTTATTAGTGATGTCTCGGAACGTGATCCCGGTGGGACTAACTGTGACGACATAAAGCGCCCACTTGGCGGCATCTGCTGAGGAAAGAGACGCACGCGGGAATACCTTGTCGGCGGCGGTTTTCCCATAGCCCGCGTTGACAGAGATAGTACCTGGCGCACTGAAGAACATCGCGATGCCGTCCGCTGCACCGCCGTCCACGGCCAGCCCAGTGTAAGTGCCAAAGAACCCTGGTCGCGTTGCCCCTGAGTCATTGGCATCACCTGAGCGGGCAATACAGAACAATGTCATCGAGTCGCTTTCAGTCACTTCTGACTGGATATAGTTAACCAGACCCACAGCGGTGAGCCTGTCCGCGAGTGCAACCGGCGCACCTACGACAACGCCGGACTTCTTCCCAGGCGCGTAGTTGTGCGCGGCCTTCTGAACACTCGTGTTGAGAAAGTGAATACCTTCCAAGCCTCGTCTAACAGGTGCGGAATATTCTGTGGCGAAAGCTTCTGCATCAACATCTTTTGCAATTAAACGGACACCCATCTTTTACCTTCCTATTTAGTTAGAAACCAGTACGACGGTCGTACTGAAACATTACGCAGGGGTTGTGGAGCGCAAAGGTGTTGCCCAGTGGAGATATAGCGGTGTCATAGAGCCCATGAGAGTCACGGAGATTACCGCGAGCGCCTTGCAGTGGCCCCGATCCCACCAGATCGCCATTGCGACCTCTGGCGTAGCTCACGACAGCGTCAAGGCTGGCAGCACGCGTGAGGCTGATTCGAATAGTGTCGTCAGCGACTACTGACACGCCGGAAACAATGTCCACCACAACATCGTTTTCGCGGACATCAAAGCCGTAGTTCGGAACCATCGTGCATAAGGCGGTATCCAGTACCAACGGACCTTTTGGTACGTAGAAACGAATGTCTATGTGGTCAGCTTTCCAATCAACACTAACGGGCTCCAACGGGCGCCACTTGCTACCACGGCGAATCATGGTGTGATACATCGCCCTGCTTCGGTACTCACCGAGCAACCACGACCCTTCATTTGTGAGATGAACGTCACCGGACAGTGTGGGGATCGCGTACACGGGCACGGCCAGCACGACATCCGGGCGCTCTTTGCTGATGCGCCATTGGGCCAGCGCGACGGTGTTTTTATCTACGCTGTAGAACCGATGCCCACCCACCTGATAACTGAAAATGTAAGGCTGGAAACTCTGACCGGTCAGGGCGACAACTTGTTTGGTTAAAGTGTCGAATAGCGACAGCATCAACTGGGCGTATTGATAGGGAGAGCGTGTATAGCCCCCGACGTAGTTGGATTCACCCTGATCCCAGGTATACGCCCATACTGAGTAACTTTTGCCCATCGAATCCGCTGTGGCTTTGCAGTCATTGATGTGGCGTACCAGCTTATTGAAGTCCGCCAGCGGGTCAGTAGATGGCCCAAGCTGCTCAACCGAGCGCGCACTGCGACCAGGTGAAGAACCCAACATAACCCAGTCGCTTGCAATCTCGCCGTCAGCAACTGCACGACGCACCAGGCCATTACACAATCCGGTAACAGGGGTTTCCCCCTCAGACGACTGGGTCAGCTCAACCAGAGGGACAAACGAACCTGCGTTGTAACCCGACTCGCTATTTCGAACCTTTGTGCCACTCGCGGCCATAAGGTTGTAATAAGGCTGAGCGGTGCTAATCGCAGGGATTGAGTTAATACCCCGACTCAACGACTGCCCATAACCAATCACGTGCATGATTTGAGTGCGCTGCTGTTGGCCCAACTTTGGGGCGCTGGGGGCCGAACTTGCAGAGTTCGTAACAGGTGGATCGCTGTCAAATCGCGTTAGAACAAAGCCGGATTCGTCGGTGATTTCAATGCCTGGTATGGGCCTGGCTTGGACGTGCAGCCCACTTACAACGGATTTTTGCATGCCCAGCCGGGCAATGTTGAAGCCGCTTACATCATTCACCTCGAAGCCGTCAGGACCTTCCAGCAAACGTGCGCTTCCAACATCGACGCCGCCTTTACAAGTAAGCATGCGCGCCGCGGTGATCCAGCCCAAAATGAAGCCGTGCCCATCTTCAAATGTGTGGGCCAAGTCATCATCGTTAGCGCTCTTACGCACTACGGCGTCAAGCTCAGAGCCCTCTGCGTAACTGAAAGCAAATTTCTGATCCGTGTCGCTAATCTTCTTGAAGGCAGCAACTCTCAGAAGTCCCGATCCGGCAGGCGTTACCCAAAAATATTGATTGAGGGCAGTAGCGGCTCGACCGGCTGCAAAAGTGTCGTAGATACGTCCGTTCGCCATTTGTGCGCTTAGGTCGGCCACGGCATCTGGAATCGAATCCATATACAGACGCGCCTGTTTTGCCATGCTCGGCACGGGCCCGCTTTCCGTCTCGACATCAACGTCGGCGCCGCCATGTACGTACTCGTGCTGTTTGGCAGATGAGTTTTGTGAGCGCTGCGCAGCTTGCTCGATGAGCGCCGCATAACCCTCAAGCGCCTGGATAGTAGTTTCAGCCATTGATTGCCTCAGGGATGACGTAGTGGGTAGCGTTAAAGAGTTGATCAGCACTTGCGGCAACAAAAACGGCCACAGATTTGCCGTAGCCCACCGAGGCTTCGGTATTAGCTGGCTTGCGCAAGCTGATTAAGGTTTCCAGTGCAGGTTTGCGGTAAGCGGACAAAGGAGCGTTAACGCGCCACTCATATAAGGCATCGCCATCGGCGGCAGGATCGCCAACTGCCGCAATGTCAGTAAGCGCTGGACGGTTAACATCCACGCTTACAACCACACCCAGCCTTTTCGCTATGGCGATGAAGTAAGGTATGGATTGACCGCCTAGATCGCCCATGGCGGCGATCACCGCATTGACGCGTTCCTCATGGCTGTCACCTGGTGCAGGAGACAGTGCATAAACTCGCTCCCAATCCACGATGAAATCGCCGGCCGATTGAGGAAAGATTGCTGACTGCACCGCTTCAAGTGCTTCAACGGCTGCACCCAGGGCGTTTGCCTCGGCAGTTAACTGAGCACCCAAAACCTCGCCTTGGGCGTTGTAGGCAACTGGCGGCAAGAGTGACTGAAGTTGCTCGACCAAAATGTCAGACATTGAGGGCCCCCAGCGAAACAGCACCCAAGCGAACCCAGCGCACAGCGCCGTTGAGTTCCGTGGCTGCGATGTTGGCGGACGGGGTATCCAACTCCAGGTCAACTACTCCAGGTAGCCCGCTAAGCGCGGAACTCAGTCGTTG
Source organism: Pseudomonas sp. S32 (assembly GCF_016648095.1). Classification (NCBI taxonomy): domain Bacteria; kingdom Pseudomonadati; phylum Pseudomonadota; class Gammaproteobacteria; order Pseudomonadales; family Pseudomonadaceae; genus Pseudomonas; species Pseudomonas sp. S32. The sequence continues at coordinate 38,136 of NZ_JACVVF010000013.1, read as the reverse complement.
CCGATAAAGTGTGTCCAGTGGTTTGAGCGGCCCGACCACAGCCGAGAGTGCCGTTAGGGCTGGGCTCTGTAGGTCGACGAGCTGATAACCTGGTGAAAGCTTTAACCGAGCAGAAACATCGATCGTGATCACCACTGGGGTGAACACCCAGACGTCGGCTGCAGCCGGTGCCACCGCGTCGATGGCCGCCTGGCAAGCAGCGATCACGCCAGTTGAAGAAGGCCCACCAGCTGACGTAATGACGATATCGACGGTGTTTCCACCACGACGTTTAGGGATCACCAGAACAGTGGAAACACCATCCACAGCCAGCGCCCAGCGGCGATAGTCCGCCTCATTGCCCCCGCTTGGAGGATTGCGCAGTACATCCAGATAGCGAGCCAGGAGACTTTCCTGCTTTTCGTCATCCGTACCGCCAACCGTTGCCGACAGAGTGCAAGCGCCGTCCACATTGAGGGGCGGGCTGACGAAGGTGCAAGCACCTTCTAGTCCGTTGTAAGCCGACCCGGTGTCATCTGATGTTACCTGCACGGACACCTTGCCAGATGACGGAATGGTCACAGCCGCAACGGTGGTAAACAGCGTGCCTGTGGAGGTGTGCCGGATCTTTAGGCCGGCACCAATCAGTGCACCAGGCTTGCCGGTCGCACTCAGGGCACCTCCTGACGCCGTAGCGGATTTGGGATAAACGTCGCGACTGGCTGCATGCCGTTTCAGCTCGTCGAAATCAGCGCTGTCGGGAAAGATCTGCCGAGCTGTCCAAGCGGCTTGCTGGTGTATGCCCTCAGCGATAGCCGATACCGAGCTGGCCCTGACGTGGTTGTCACTGTCAGAGGTAATGTCCGCATCAGGTAGCTGTGAGCGGATATCCCGCAGCGCCCGAGAACGGATTACTTCAAACGATGGGGGTTCGTATGGCATCAGATCACTCTCACCAGGTGCTCAAAGGTCTGGCGTCCGGCCGGGGCGTATACCTCTACAAGTAAGCGCAGCCAGCCGTCGTGCTGTTGCTCAGCGACAACCTCAACAGAGCTGGCCCGGCCGTCCTCCACCAGCCCGTTCAGGGCTTGTTGGGCGTACTGGACGGCCAAAGCCCCAACACGTGGCCTGTCTTTTTCGCGCTGCAGCTCGTGGAGCCGAGAGCCCAAAGCGGGATCCGCCCAGTAGCTGCCCAGCGGGGTCATAAGGCGTAGGTAGACGGCGTTGGCCAGCGTGGTAATGCGCTGGCCAGTCAAGTCGCCTGTAGTGGGGTTTATGCTTGCGTCCATAGCGAGGCAGGTTGCCTCGCGCACGCGCAGCTAGGTATTTCCGGCCCTTGATAGCTTTCGCGGACCGGAAATCTGATGGAGGGGTTACTGCTGAGGGGCTGGGGTCGGGCTCTCGCCGTGCTTGTGAGTGTTGTAGAGGTCGCGGTCCGCCTGCATGCTTCGAACTTGGTCAATCACGTCCTTGGCAGACTGAATGGTATCGTCCGCCTGGATCTGGCCAGTTGTTTCAATCACTGGCGTCTCAAACCTAACCATCTTGTCGGCTTTCACCAGCAAAGTTTCAGTGACGACCTCGATCACGCGACCGCGCTTGAGATGCACGTGGTCGCCCTCATCGCTGTACATCGCTACCTCTCCATCCTTGACCGACAGCCGATAACGAGCATCCTCCGAGGCGATGACCACCACATGGTTACTATTGCCGCCCAATGGGATGGCAATGTATTCGGCCCCGGCCAGCGGCCCGGAGGTGAAGCCATAGTGGTTAAACAACTCACCCGATACTGACTCGCCGCTCAGGCCTTCCATATCAACGTTGATGTTCGGGCCGTAGCTATTGCGCGTGCTGACTGCTCGGAAAGCCTGGCGCACACCGCGCAGGGCTCGGTCCACTTGTTGCCTTACCAACTGAGGAATCGTGGCCATTAGAGTGCCTTTACCATCTCGATGAATGCCGCGTCGGCGTTGCTTTTCTTGCCTTTGTGTTTCTTGACCGGGTTGCCATCGAGCACCCACATTTTGTCTTCACGCAGCCTCAGCTCGGTGATCGAGCCCTGTCCCCTGGTGAGGCGCAGTGTGCGTGACATGATGAAGTAGGTGCCATCCAGGCCGTGCGGTTCGCTTCGCACGATGACGCGCTGGCCAGGCTTCCAGACCTGGCCATTGCCTGCCCGATGCCCCTTGACGATGACACGTATCTCAAACCCTTCCAGGCGGCTATCGGAAAGAACCTTACGCGCCCTGGTGGTGGCCATGTCTTGGCTTTCGCTTGAGCTGTCGATCACGATCTTTGGTCGGAAGATGCCACGGCGGGCCAAGGCATCGTCTTTGACGACAGAGCGCAGATGCGACCTGGACGTGTCGTGGCCGTCATTGTCGTATTGGCCGTGTTGACCCAGCACCGTCACCTGGCTGAACCGGTTGGCTATCGAGCGCCGCACACTCAGGCGCTCCACGTTGTTGTCCTGGCCAGCCCCCGTGCGCAGGATTAGCTCACCAACTGGCGTAGACGTGTAGTCGGGGCCGCCCACGACAAGCAGGCCGTCTGGCTCGAACCAGGGCCAGAGGCCATTGGCCTCGGCAACCTGCAGCAGAGCCTCCCAAGCAGATTGGCCAGGCTCGATCTGGATTCGGCGCCTGATAGGCTTCGCCGCTGCTCTAACCTCCACGCGGGTGATACCCAGCGGCGCTACTACCTCCTTGAGAATCTGGCTCAGGGAGGCTTCACGCATCGATACGAATGGCGTTGAGCAGTCCACCAGGACCGCTGCCTTGTCCCGCCCGGTCACCCGTATATTGATGCCACGCCGGGAGATGTCGTGCTCGATCTCATCCAGTTGACCGGTTAACACCCGATCTTTGCCCAGGGTCAGCTCACAGCTAGCCCCTTCGACCAGCACCGAGGGCAGCTGCTTTGTGTCCCGTGTGAACAGCTCCAGTTCGAAGCCGTCAGCGGCGGTCAGCAGGTCAGACTCCACAGACCAGCCATCCCAGGTTTCATGAGTCAGACCGCCAATGGACAGGCGAATAGTTTCCTCAGTTTGCATAGGCTTGGATCACCGTTCCTGGGGGCAGATTGTAGGGAGTGCGCAACTCTGGATTCAGGCGAAGCAACTCGCCGGCCCGGCTGTTATCGCCGTACCAGCGATGGGCTAGCAGCCTGAGGCTTGTAGCCGCCTCGACTCGCCGGGTGATAAGCGGGGGCCGCTGCAGTACCAACTGCCTTGCCCGAGCCTGGATAAGCGCTGCCGTGGTCCTCAGTCCCTCGATAACCGGCAACGCAGCCTCTACGTCATACAGACGGCGATGGAGCAGGATGGCGGCCTGCAGGAGACTTCTGGCGAGGTTAGCCAGGCGCTCCAGTTCGCTGGGGCTCAGCTTCAAATCATCTGCATCGTTTTCGATGGCCACACTGACAGCGCTTGCGTAGCTCAGGGCCAACTCAGTCATGACCAGGACAACCAGGGCAAACGCGGTTGCGTCTATCGGGTCGTCGGGCATGCTGGTGGGAAGGCCCTCATCATTCGGCTCATCGCCTTGGCGGGCGGCTACCAGGAAGGCAGCACCGACCTTGGCCACCGATGCAGGCAGGCCTTCCCCACCAGGCACTGAAGAGGGCATACCGTTCCGGCTGAGCAGGTCAGTGACAGTGCTAGGGGTGGACGCCTCAACGGATGATCGAATTTCGGTCGGCGTCCGGAAAAGGTCGGTGATCGGGTCAAATGCCGACCCAGTGCTTTTGGCCAATGACTGCACGCCTGAGACCACCCCCAGTATCTGCGAGCGCATCTGTTGCAGACGTAATGTGATCCCAGGCAGGCCAAGCGCTTTTTCCATGAGCCCGGACCAACCCCCACCGATCCAGCCTTGGACTTCGGCTACCAGCGAGTCCACTCGCCCGATAAGATCGAACACCCCGTCTTGCCAAGTGTGCTCGTCCTCAACGTAGGCAGAGCCGGTTTCAATCCAGGCCAGGTCACGTTGGAAGAACGTGTAGGTTTCCGACTTCTCCAGAAATCGCAGCTCGATCAGGGCAGAGTCTGGCCGCTCAGCCTGGTGGCTTACCTTATAGCCGGCGCTGACTACGGTGACGCTGCCGTAGATGGGGTGGACCAGTTCACCAGGCCCTATGGTGTCCAACGCGCCCAGGATCTGTTTCAGCTCAAACAGATAGTTCGGGCCAAAGACGATGGCCCTCATGTTGAAGACACGGGCCTCCCGGCCCAGATCTTCGACATCCTCGCCGTCTTTGTAGGGAACACCATGCTGAGCCAGGGCGCGCTGGGCCTCTAGATCCTCAGCCATGATCTCCATGGGGACGCCCCGATAGGAGCAGTCCAGCAAATCGTACTCCCAACTCATTGTTGTCCGCGCCTCATTTGAAGGTCCGCCCTGCGCTCGACCTGAGCGTGGATGTAGTCGCTGTCAGCCCGAACTTCAACGATCAGTGGCTTGTCCAGGAGCGCCGACAGCTTGGCGGTCGCTGCCTCCACCGCCCGGCCTGCCACACCATTGGCCCAGGCAGCACCCCCGGCCGCAGACATGCCGTTGGAGGTCAGGCCGGTTTGCTGCACCGCCAAACGCTGAGCCTGGGCCGATACCCAGTCATCCGATTGGGTGGGGTTACCACTGGCCAGGCTCATGCGGTTGCGATAGAACGCGGTTTGATAGGCCTTCTGGCCGTCGGTCAAAAGCTTGCTGCCCTGCGCATGGCGTAGCCGGGCCTCATCACCGCTTTCCGAGGAACCGCCCAGCACGCCAAGTGTAAGGATCGAGGAACCGAGTGCCGCGTAACGGCCCCAGTTCTTGGAGCTGGAACGACCAGGTGCGTCACCTGGTGCTGGTAACCCGCCGCCCTGGGGCCAGTTGGTGACAAACACCGAGGTAACGCCGGCTGCCTCTTCAAGGACTTTGCCGACTGCCACATTTTTCAGGGTTTCGGGGCCGCCCAGCAGCTTGCTGATAAGTGCACCTGCACCGGCTTTGGCACCGCGCCCGGCGTAGTAGCCTCCGATACCCGTGGCGATACCGGCGCCCAGCATCTGCTCACCTGTCAGGTTCAGGTCATCCAGGAGGTAGCTGCCGAACTCGGTAAAGCCCTTGTTGATCGGTGTGGCCATCCGGTCAATGGCCTGGCTGAGCGTGGCCCGCATACGACCGCCGACGCCCGTGGCGCTGTTGAGGTTGTCTGCTAAGTCCTGGTTGAACACAGGCTCAGCCTTGGCGATCTCTGCCGACTGCTCTTTGAACGTGCCAAGGCGTGTACCGCTGAGCATGATTTTCATGCCTCGGATGGTGTCCTGGTCCATGCCCTTGAAGGTCACGCCGAGGAATTTGGCGCGCTGCTGGTCCGTGGTCATGCCGTCGTACTTGCGCTTGAGGTCGCTCATCACGTCCTCAGGGTTGCGGGATGCACCCTTGCCGTCGAAGAACTTCACCCCCGTGGACTTGGTGACCTGGTCGCGGTAGGCCTGGACACTGAACACTCGCAGGGTCGATTCCGCCAAGGTGCCGAGGCGGTCAGGCTGCATTTCCACGGTCGACAGCGTTTCGGTGAATGCCAAAGCCTGCGCGATGGACATGCCCGCCGACTGCGCGGCGCCGCCGATCTTCGGGAACAGGTCGGCCAGGTTCTCCAGCTCGGCGTTACCGAGGCGGCCTGCCACGGTCATCTTCTGCAGGAGGGCAAGCGCTTCACCTTCCTTGTTGAGGTCGATGTTAAAGGCGCTGGCACCGGCCACCACGGCCTTGCCCAGGACGGCAGAGTCGGCACCCGTCACCGCCGTGGCCTGACCAATGGCGTCGGCCGTCTTCTTCGACGCGCCGTAGCTCACGCCCGAGGCGATCAGCGTGTTGAACCCGCTGTCCACACCCTCACGGCCCAGACCGTATTGCTTGGCAATCCTGAAACCCTCGGCCCGCCATTCCTCACGCTCAGCTGCGGTCATGCCAGCAGTTTGCTGGGTGCGGATCAACTGACGGTCCAGGCTCGCACTACCAATCAACCCCGATGCGGCGCCGAAACCCAGCCCAAGGCCGGCTAGCTGACCTTGGGCGCTGCTGCCCAAACCCTTCAGCCGATCAAACTCCGTACGAACACCTGCGGCGAGGGTCTTCAGCAAACGCAAATTGCGGCCGCCGTTGTGGGCCAGGCGGCGAAAGCTACCCTCGGCGCGCTCAACACTGCGCCGCATCGGCTCCACACCCTCACGGTCAGTGCGCTGTAGCTCTGCCTTGGTCTGCGTAGCTGCCTGCTTGCCTACCTGGCCCAGCTGCTTTAGATCTGCCTGCGTCTGGATCACGCCCTGGCGGAAGACGTTGGACCCCTGCGTAGCGGCATCACGCATCGCCTGGCGAATGATTTTGTAACTGGCGGCACCGTCTTTGCCGGTCTTGGTAATCGCCGTGCCTGCCTTGCCACTTTCATCAGCGAGCGCTTTGGCACCGTTCTTACCGGCATTGCGCAGGTCGCGCTCAAGCGCCTGGACCTCTCGCCGGCTGTTCCCCGACGAGGCATTGATGCGAAGGGCTACACGCAAATCCGAACTCATCGGTTCACTCCCGCGACTTACAGAAAGAAGAAAGGCCCATTAATGGGCCTTGGAAAGTTCAGTAGGGGCCTGAGGTGTCCACCGCAAGACCGGGAATCCCGACTGACTGAGCCCGTAGCCGTAACGTCCAGGTTTGGCCTGGTAGGCGCCGATGCGACGGGCTGCATCAATCAAGTCACCCTGAAAGGCGGACTCAACGTCCGGGCCTTCGGGTATCAACAGTGCGGCACCACGGCGGGACTGCCAGGCCGCGCTCAGGATCTGCGCCTCTTTGTCACTCAATGGAAACTCTTTGGTGCCTGTCATTGCTTTGTCCTCTTGGCCACACGCCGCCGCTTGCCCTGGGTACGTCCCACCAAGAGGTCAATGCGTGCATCGATCTCCGGGCGGGTCATTTGCCGTATCTCGTCTAACCGGTAGCCGTGCCGGACAAGGCCGTGCTCGATCCTTCGCCAGTCGTGGACGCCGCGCTCTGCGGCTGCAGCTTTTTTTCCAGTTCGGCATCCGCATCGGCGATCAGAGCCAGGTCAGACTCAGTCAGCTCCTGACGCAGCAACTCAGTGGTCAGTGCCTCAGCCGGAATTTCGCCCAGGGCCAGGAGCTGTTGCCGGTAAACCTCCAGCGTTACCAGCTGCAGCGGGCCGGCAGGGTGAGCCTGCTGGGCTGCGATCAGGTCACCGCTCATGGCCACACGCAAGGTGATGGTCTTATGCCGCATTCCTGCGAAATAGACCCCGATACCCAGTTCACGGGTGATGGTCAGCCCGTCCCAACGCGGATCGATCTTGGACATGGCTGTTATTCCTCGTAGTAGTTGAGAGCGGTCAGGGTCAGGTCGCGGGTCGCTTCGCCTTCCAGCTGGTATTTGCTACCCATCTCCACCAGAGAAACCCCGGTCCAAGTCTCGCGTTTGCCGCCGCCATCCTGTGGCTCGATGGTGATCTTGGCGTCAAGCATTGCCCGCCAGTTCGGTTCGCCCGTCTTGGGAATGGCAACGGAGACGCGCAGGTCGTATTCCTCCATCCCTTTGGACGTGCCGCTGGGCCGGCCTGATCGGTTCATGGTCTTGACCACCGTACGGCCAGTCTTGACGGTGTCATCAAGGCTTTTAACCTCGTAGTCCACGCCATTGATCGATAGGACGATCTGGCCAACGTAGATATCTGACATAGAGGCTCCGGTTACAGAAGAAGATCGATGCGACCGGCGAACACGTGCAGGCCGTTCACCACATCGACGGGTATAGAGGCGTTGAGGCGGTTCACGTCCTGCAGCGAGCGCTCAACAATCAATGCATCAGCGTTGTCGCTGACGTTCTCAACGATCTCCAGCTGTTCCAGCTTTTTGAGCACGTCCAGCAGCTCACCGCGCACTGCAGCTGGCGTTCTGGCAGAAAGCTTGGCACGCGGGAATCGCAGCCGGATGCGCTCACGGCAGGCTTGCCGGACGTAATACAGCGTGCGGATTGTGGTGAGGTCGAGCAGGGCGACGTCGGCTGCGCCTGAGGCGGCTTTGGTGTAGGTAGTGATTGCCCGCACGATCTGCACCGTTTCACCTGGCCCCACCTCCAGAGGGGTAACGCCGTTGGCCAAGCAAGTTTCTTGCTCGGTACGGCCCAGGCGACTTGCGATGGCCGGCACTGCGATGCCTTTGAGCACCAGGGTATTCAGAGGCCGGGCGGGATCTTCTTCGAATGCCACGATAGATGCATAGGCCGCTGCCACCTGCCGGGCGCTCGAAGCCGTACCAGGGAGAACTACCACCGAGATACTGCCAGCATTCAAAGTGCTGGCCAGGGTGGTGGCGGCAGACAGGCTGGTAGTGACTGCACCGATCCCGATAATCGACTGCTGCTCAATCGAATCCGTATAGGTGTTGATGTGAGCACGCAGGGCCGTCATTGCAGCGGCGCTGAACCAGGCCGGCACCAGGATGTTGAAGCCGCCCAGGGCAGTAGATGCCAAGGCCGCCGCTATGCTGGGCTCGGCCTGGCCGTCCACAGTGACGCCTACGCACGAAATAGCGACGTAGCGATTCGCCGTGATGGCAGCAGCGACCATTTCTGCGGCAACGTCACCGAACTTGGCCTTGGCGTCATCGGCACTGTAGACCTGCTGAGGAACGTTGGCCGCAGCGGTGGCACCCGTGCCAAGCGGCACGATCAGGCAGACGCTCTGGGCATTGGTTGGCAGAGTCCGCACCGCCAGTCGGGTGTTGAACTCCATGTAAACGCCCGGCTTTCGAATACTGGCCGGGATGGTGTCGAATTCAATGGTCATTTCGCAGCCCTCTTAGCGGCAGGTTTGGCACCGCTTTGTTTGGCCTCCACCAGTTCGCCCGAGGCGATCCGGCGCTGGTAGTAGGAGTTATCAGGCACATCGACTGCCTCCGCAGGTACACACTCGATGTACGAACGCGGGTCTTCGGCCCTGGGCACCCGGTGACCAGGTGCAGCGTTAACAAGCATCACAAGTTCCTCAATTCAACGTGGTCATGGGCCACTGGCTCTTCCGCTTCTGCAGGCACGCGATACCCAAGGTCAACGCCTTCAAGGTCCGGCGTGCCCGCTGCGAACTCTGGAATGACCCAATCCAGTTCAATGGCGAAGCTTTGGCCAAGCACCGAGAGGTGGCTGGTCTGGAACTTGCCGTTGACCAGGTTGGCGAACTCCGTTGGTGCCACACGGGCGCCGCCTTCCTTGTGCTGCCAACCGGTGAGCAAGTGCATGCACTGCTCCCAGATCCAGTAACTGCCCGGATCGCGGGCCACCGTGCCCCGTCTGGTTTCCCGCTCGCCCCGTACTGAGGTGCTGGAGATAACCAGGCGGAACACCACAGCAGCGGTGAAGCGTCGGGTTTGACTGGCCTTGCGGAACGTCACCTTGGGCGTGGTGATAAGCACCGAGGGCGTCATCTTGAGCAGGTCTACCAGCAGGTCAGGGTCACTCAGCTCCCCGCCGTAGCTGTCCAGGTGCAGGCGTGGCAGCTGCACCTTCAACTGCTCAAGCCGCCCCTGGATGGCATCCTCCAGTTCGCCCAGCATCACAACCCCCGCAGCGTGGTGCGGCTGAACATTCGCGGCTGGTGGCTGATCTGCAACCCGGACTGCCCCGACTCGGCCGCACCACGCTTCTCGTCCTCAGCGGCTAGGCTTTCCAGCCGCTTAATGATGTCCTTGTAGCGCAGACGCACAGCCGATTCGGCGTTGGCCTTCTCGCCGTACAGGTGGAACCGGGTCAGCTCGGGCAGGTCATCGGCAACCCAGCTCGGGGCATCCTCGCCCTGGAGCCGGTAGCGCAGATAAAACTGAACCTCGCTGCGAGCGCGGGTCGCGGCATCGGCGATCCGTGCCAGTGCCGCAACGGCAGATGCCACATCCTCGGCATCCCAATCGTCCAGGGGCTCACCCTTGGCAGCCGCTTCCAGCAGCTCGCCCTGAATGGGGCGGTTGGTTTCAGGGACCGCAAGGTCCGCCATTTCCTTGGAGCCAAAGCGGGTGATGACCGCGATTGCGCTCGGCAGCGAGAGGTTCATTAGTCAGCGTCCTTCTGTGCTGCCTTGCCACGTTTGCCCGGCGCTTTATCCGGGGCTACAGCTCCGGCCGGAGGACCATCTGCCGCAGCCACTGGCGGAACCGGCGCCGGAGTCGGCGACTCATCACCGTCGGCATTGCTGAGCGTCGACCTGTCTGCATCGTCCTGCGCCTCCGGTGCCACTTGCTGGTGTTGTAGTTGTTCGGCGATGACTGCGGCCAGGGTGTCAGCCGTGATAAAGATCACTCCTTCCTGAGCTGGGTCTGCTGGAGTCAGCAGCTTGGTCGCTTCCACGACCAGCCCTGGAAGTGCCAACTGGCGTTCGAGCACCACTTGCTGTGCGGAGCGAGCCGATTCCAGCTCGGCGCGGGCGTCTTCCAGATTGGAAACAAGCAGCAACCGGCCGGTTTTGACCTGGCCCAGCTCGTACTCAAGCGTCGCGATAGTGGTGGCCAGCTCCTGTAGCAGCTCGGTGTTGTCCTGCTCAGCCTGGAGGGCGTCTTCCTGAACACCCTCCACAACCAACAGGTGAGGGTCATCGCGCATCACGGCCAGTTGCTGTTCGGTCAACACGCCATCTTGGTAATAGGTGCCTTTTGCGCGGTGGGCGATGCCACCGCGACGAAAGCCGTCAGTCATGGACTTGATAATCACGCCCATGATTAAGACCCTGTACCAGTGGAGCCGTAAGCCAGCTGCCAGAAGCCATAGCCACCAGCCGCACGCGCCTCGGCACCGAACTTGTACTTCTTGCGGCTGAAGACGTCGTCAGCTTCAGGGTCGGTCTGCTGGACGAATACCGGGGCTTTGCGCTCCTGGTAGATGAACGGCAGGACCGGCTTGCTGGTGTCCAAAAGGAACCAGGCAGTGCGGGAAGTCAGGCGCGGCTCAACCACCACCTCGGCGGCACCCTTGTAGGGGTTAGCCTGGCCGTCCTCCAGCTTCTCCGAGTTCATCATGCGGCGGGCGGTGTCACGCAGTGCCGGTGGAACCAGGAGCACGTTCGGCATGACGCTGATTGGGCGACCGTCTTCGTCCTTGAACTCCTGCATGACGGTGCACGCAGCGCCAAAGCTTTCCTCAGCATGAGCCAGGGTCGCAACGGACAGTGGCTTGGTACCCATGTTGCTAACACTCTGGCCAGCCACCGGGTGATCGGTATCGAAGAAGTACTGACCGTCATAGCAACGCGAAGTGAAGGCAGTATTGACCAGCTCGTAAACAATCTCGTCCGGGAGCTGCTTTGCCGAGAAACCAGCCATCTTGGCCTGCGGCTCGTAGATCCCCATCTGATCGTCTTCGATGTGGTTGCGGTCGACTTCAACGGTTGCCTCGAAGTCTTCGTTCACCACGGTATAGGTGTAGGCCTGCAGGTTCTTGACGTGCTTGTCACCGACCCAGCGACGCATTTTGGGGAACGCCGACAACCAGGCATAGAGGTTGCTGCCGGTGCTGGACGGAACCCGCATGGCAACTTTTTGCCAGGTGCTAGGTGCCGCCGCGAAGGCATTGTTGAACAGGGTTTTGAGGCCGACGAATGCCGCCTGAATAGCTTGCTTGTTTACCAACATGCGCTATGCGCTCCTTTATTAGGGATTACTCGACCCAAACACCGTCGGAATCGACAGCCACGATCCGCCCGGATGGCGAGCGAGTACCGCCCCCATCAGTGGCACTGACCGTTGCGTCATCGACGACATAGGCCTGTTTCAGCAGGTGGGCTTGAGTGACGGTCCCGTCGTTCGCCCACTTGAAGGCGCAGCCACGGCTGATCTCGACGGTTCTTGCGCCATCAACACCACCCGTGTTGTCGGCGAACTCTTCAGCGCGTCCTGCGTAGGTGAGTCCGGTCGCGGCTTTGCCGGGGATAGCGAAGCCAGTGGCAGACAGGACAACCTGAGCGCCTGCATAAATCTTCACGCCGGCACCCATGCGCACGACCAGGGTTTTTGCTTGTTGCTTCGGAGTGTTGCGATCAGTGGTCAGTGCCATGATCAGCCCTCGCTCTTCAGGGTTTTGGCAAACTCCACCGGATCAAGCCCGAGCTGAGCGCATACGGCCTTCTGCTCGGCATTAAGCGCGGTGGCGATGATTTCCGGCTTGCGTGTGTCCAGGTTGGATGGGTTAGCAACAGCCGGGGCGGCTTTCACGAACTCGCGGAAGCGCTCAAGGCCGGCTTGCTCGGAGCACGTCGCTCGGTAGTACTCAGCAGTAGCCGGGGTGATCTTGCCGGCGGTCAGCGCGCCCTGGATCTCAGCGTCCACAGCCTTGTTGTGCTCGGCCTTCTGGAGGGTGGCCAGCTGCTCCTCGGCATTGGTGGCACGGGACACTGCCTTGTCGTAATCCGCACGCGGGATGAAGCGAGTGATGTCGTTGGTTTCGCGGTTTGCGGCCTGAGCGGTTTTTTGCAGGTCGGTAGCGGCGGCAATGACCTGGTCTTCGGTGGCGTTTTCGGACAGGCCGAACAACGCCAACAGCGCAGCGGGGAATTTCACAGTGGTGAACTCCTGAGGTTGGCCCTCTTGGTTGAGAGCGGTCATGGTGAAATTGGGCGTGTTGGTCAGGCCTGCGCTGACCAAGCGGACGATCTGGCCGGTGGACTCGACGTAGTCGAACACCGGAGAAATGAAGCGGTACTGACGGGTAGCGATTTGGGTGTCGGCGTCTGGCGTCCAGGTGACGTTGGCCCACAGTGCGCCTTCGCGGATCTCCAGCTGTTTGATCCAGCCGCTGGCCGGTGCTGCCTCGCCCTTCGGGGCGCGATGCTGGGTGGCATGCTCCCAGTCAATGGGCAGATCAATACCCCTGCCTGTAAAGGAGGACAGCACCAGCTGTTGGGAGTCCGCGTTGAACAGCCACTCACGGCCATCCAGTCCGCGAACGTATGGACCTGGAGGGATCATCTCGACCCACTCAGGCGCTTTCCCGTCAGTGACGGGAATTGCGGAGAGGTCTGTGTTCAGTGCGAGAAGTGTTTTCATGCCGCCAGTGTGTGCGGCATGTCGGGGGGATTGTTTTTAAGCTCGACGCAAGAAAAGGCCGGCTGAGGGGGAGTGCTGGGGAGCCGGGAATGCTACCTCGCTTCGGTGAGCAAACGGATCACTTTTTGACGTTTTCCAGCCTTTCGAAGATTCCCAGTGTCGATTGACGGCCGGAAATGGTGCCAGAAGCAAATCTAACGGTAATCTAACGGTGCTCTGGCTCGATTCCCAACCGGATGCACCGCCTAAGACCTCCACAGCGCTCAAATAGGCGCGTTTTCAAAAGACCCGTTTAGCCCTTCAGATAGTCCGAAACGATCTCCAGAATCTCTGCCTCGTCCTCACTCGACAATCCGAGGTAGGGTCGGGCTGGCATTTCGACGGATCTTGCCCCATGGGTGACCCACTGAGCAAAGTTGGACTTGCTCTTCTTCACGAAACGGTTACCGACCACGCCACCCTTTTCTTTGAAGTACACCTGCTGTGATCGTGCAGCGTGTTCGATCTTGCCGCCGTCCTGGTGAATCGCTCCGTATGGCCTATCGGTACCAAAGTCGAGCCCGTCATCACTCACCTGGTGGCGGAGTGTATCCAGAAGTGCCCCGGAATCGCGCAGGATCTTGGTGCCTTTCTTCCTGGCCAGGGTACGCGGTGATAGTGGCGCCCAAGGCGAGCCGTCTGGCGCGATTTGGCGGCGCGCCCGGCTATCGGTCGATATGTGCAGATATTCTGCAATGTCGTTGAGCGGCGTCCGCAGCGAGCCCAAGCGCTCGACCAACAGTTCCAGCTCACGCCCAACCACCGATGCGTCATATGCTACTTCAAGGATCGCGCCGGCCACGGTTGCCTCCTCCTATATCCAGAGTCCTAGATTAATCGCCATCCACGCGGCGGTAGACCCGCACACCAACGCGCAGCTGCTCCAGGTAGTCAGGGTCAGTGCTGGCTTGGGCAAGCGTAGTTACGCCAGTCCAGCCATCTTGGCCGACTTCAAACACTGCCAGTGCGGGCACCGCCTCCCCATCCAGTTCCAGGCGGCTGATGTAGCGACGACGTAACACAGCCTTGTTTTGCTCGGCCAGCCATTCGAGCCTGACCCATACCTCGTCCGGTTCTTGCAGCGCATCAGCCAGCAGCAGCAGGTGACGACCGCTGACCTTTAATGCGCCCTCTTTGGCATCAGCGAACAGGCCTCGACCAATCACGACGCTGTCACCTACCTTGTCGCGGAACACGGCTGGTGCAGCTTCAGTAGCGCCGAACTCGCCCAGGAACCGGTCGACATACTCTTGTTCGGCCAGGCCTTCCGGCAGAACTCGACTTGCTGCTGCCGGCCGTGGCTCAGGAAGCGGACCAGGAGCACGTCGGTTAGGTAGCCCGGCGCTTGGCACGGGGCCTGGTCGCGCACCAAGTGCTGGAAGCGGGTCATGCGCCTGCAGTGGCGGCACGGCCGAACTCAGTCGCGATTGGCCCGGTGCATGCTCGAATCCAGGATCAATACCCAGCGGCACGCGAACGCTGCGAGGGCCATTGGGGCTGTTGACACCGATGATGCGGGTTTCGTATTCGATCACCGGGGCGGGGCCAACCTTGAGTCCCATGCGCTCAACGTCCCGAGAGCTGAGCATGAACTTCTTGCACTTGCAGCCCCAGCCGTTCTGCGGGGTGTGGGTCGACCACCAGGCGTCATCGAGCGGGAGCACAGTGCCATTCCATGCCAGATGCTGAGGACGAGGATGCGCGCTATCGCCGTGGCGATACAAGCCAAATGGGCGTGCCTTGCGCAGCTCCGGGTCAGCCATCTGCGCCTCGCGGCCGGCATTGTAGGACTGTCGCAGGTTCGTCTCGAAGATGGTCTGCGTGCGCCAGGCCCGGCTGCCGTTGTACTCCCAGCCGTGCTGGCTGACGATCCTGTCGAAGTCCGTGCGGAACTGCTCCAGCGTACGCCCGGTCGCAATGGCTTTCTCCACGGCCCCGCGCATGTCAGTCAGTAGGTCGCGCCTAGTTGCCCCAGCCACAACAAACGCCCAGTCGTGTTCAGCCGCATACAGATCCGTCCAGGCGCGGGACGGCAGATTGGTCTTGCCTTTGAAGTAATCGATCTGTTCTTGAAATGGCACATTGCCATGAGATACTGCCATCGCTGCACCTATCTATTACGAAAGCCTACGGAGGGCTTTGAATGAACATCGATAAAGACATGGAACAAGTTGCTCGTGATGCACAAGTGGTGATGCTTTTGACTGTCTTTGCTGGCTCTGCAGTGACTGAACCTAATTTCAACAAGGCTGAGTACCTAGCCAGGATCGAAGGCAGTCTCGTCAAGATGGAGAAGGCGGAGCCACCGTTCGACCCTGATCTGGTGAAGGCTGCCCGCATTGTGCTCCAGGCACTCAGGGACCACGGAGGTAAAAATGGGAAGAGTTAAAGCCGTTCTTTACAGGTTCCAGGATTGCCAATGCCTTGATGCGGCCGGGGTTATCACATCCATCCCAGCCGGGCTTTACTTCGTAGCGGAGCTGGATGTGATTACATTCGACGTGGGCAATAAGAGATTTGATTTGGACAAAAGCGCCTTCAATCTGCTTAAAGCCGAGGGCAAAGTTACGCTCATGCCCTAAAGCCCTCTGAGCACATCATATCGCCCTGCCAGACTCGCTGCCGCCAGACCATCAGCCATGGCGTTAGCGAGCTGGTTGGCATCCATGACTGGGTATGCCTCAATGAGTCGTTCACGTAATTCCTCCAAGCTAGAAACCGACTCCACTATCTCCTTGATCGCATCCACCATGTCATCCATCGAAGCGGCTGCGGATGCCTCCAAGGTCTTGACTTGGTTGTCCACGATATCCGACACCTCTGTTGCAACTGCTGTCCGCTCGCGGTTGAGCGCGGTGGCCACAGGCACCTCGGGCGCAGCAGGCGCCCCGAGGACTTCCGCGTCCTTGGCGGGCTCAGGGATGCCGAACTTGTCACGGATAAATGACTGCTCGATCTTCAGCCCTAGCGGGACGAAGGTATCCACGGCCTTGATGAACAGCTCCAGGTTTTCGGGCTGTGGTACATCAATGATCAGCTTCGGATACGGCCGACCTGGTGCAAAATTCAGGTCGCAGAAAGCCCGCACGAACATCCGGTTCAGCGTGTTCGACTCGGCCTTGGCATCGGCCTCCAGCAGATCCAGTCGCACCTCGTTATGCACCTTGGCTTGCGCCAGGCTTGCCCCGTCGTCAGCGCTCATGGTCTGGCCGACAATGGCCTTGGACATTTGCTTGTCCCACCACTCGGCCAGACCTTTGAAGAAATCACCGGCACCATTGACGTTGGCTGCCTGGGTGAAGTCGATGCGCATGGAGTCTGGAATCACTGCGGCCGCGTCGCTCCCAAGGTTGGCCACCGCTGCCATAAGCACGCTAATGTCATCCCTACTAGCGTTCGGCCCATAGCGACCCACACGCATTGGGATGCCGTAGATGTCGGCAAAGCCCATCCAGTCCTTCCAAGTCCACGCCTTGCACATATAGGCGACCGCTGCCAGGCGGGCCAAACCACCACGGATCGGCAAGCCGGCTCGCAGGCGCGGCCGATGGACAATGAACTTGTAGGGAGCCAACGCGATACCGTTGATCATGTCGGCCTCATCAAGCAGCCGAAGCTCTTGGCCCGTCTCCCGATCAAACATGAAGAAGCGCGGGTCCCGCCAGACAAAGCGCTCGGGCATCCAGGTGTCGCCACTTCGATCCCACATGATTTCGGCTACCGAGTAGCCTTTGCCCAACGCATCGGTCAGGTCATTTTGCAACTCGCCAAACTCAGCAGAGTCCACCACCTCGCGCAACATATCGGCTCGGCGAACGTCTTCGGTGTCATCAGTAGCCGCTTCAACGCGGATGCTCAGCCCCGCAAGGGCAAGCTTGCGCGTACCAAGCACCGAGGCGTAATGCAGGTCACGCTCTTCCATTTCCTCGGCAAGGGTCAGGTAGTCACGGGCATCGCCTTCTGCGGCCGCATGCAGCAACCCTGCAAGCCGCTCCGGGGTGAGGCCCGCTGCCACTGACTGGTGCCAAACTTGGCGTACGCCAGTTACGCGGGGCTCAGCCACCTCTTTTGTAAGCTGAGCGTATTCAATGTGGCGACCGTATTGATCGACGATTGGGGAGCGTGCCATTACCAGATGCCTTTTCCAGAGCGCCACCCCGCACCACGCTTGACCTGTCGATCATGCTGGGCCGTGGGTGCAACGCGGTGATATTCGAAGATCTCTACTTCCTGCCGGCTTGCGAAGTCGCCCAGGACTAGGGCAACGCCCGCGTCACCGTGGCGCTTGTCGCCGCCTTTCTCTGTGGTGCGCTGCTCAGGAATGCGCGCCACGCCTTTCACCACCCGGAAAGCGCGGATGTCACCGGTAACGTCCTTGTCGGCAGGGATGCCATACAGGGTGTCGTCTTCGAGCGCGGCCTTGAATGGCGGCATGTTGTCCCGATACCAGCCCTCGGTGAGCATGACCTGCTCAATGCGGTTGAACCCGAACTCCACAGCGGCCGACTCGGCGATCTGCTGGCCGTTGCCTCGGGCGTCATGCGCGCCTTTTAGGAAGTTGGGCAGGCGGCGGACGATGTAGAACAGGATCTGCTCCTGCTGTTTGAACGGTACGTTGCGCATCTCCAGTACGAACGGCGTGCGCTTGCGTAGGTTCTGTTCCTTGAGCAGGGGCCAGAACACGGACAAGTCCCCAGAGCGAGCGAAGTCCATGCCATAGAAGCTCTGTACGTCCGTGGGGATGGTCTGGAGCAGCGGCAGCAACTCACGCTCACACCACTCCAGCGACTCGGCCATACGCACATGCTCCGGGGCCGTCTCATATCCCTGCGGATACTTGAGCCGCAGTACTGGAGATTCCCTGGTTGTGCGACTTTCGACCAGGGCAAGCGACAGGTAGGCGCCGCCGCCCTGGCTCGGGACGCAGTTCAGTTCTTCCTCGGCAGCATCGCCATAGAAGGAGTAAACGTCAGCAACCCACGCCGCTTCCTCTTTTTTTATATAGGGGATTCCCTTACGCATGCAGACACGCTTGTACAGCCCATCGTCTACCGCTTCTTGGAAGGTGCAGCGGAACAAGGTGCCCTTACGCTTGCCAGCCCGGATCTCCTCGATCAGCTCATTGAACGGGTTTTCGGTTCCATCGTGGGTACTGATGACATGCACCTCACCACCCCAGATCAGCAGAGCCAAGGCAGCCTTGAGCAGTTCGGCAAGATCCTGGTGGAACGCGGCTTCATCCACTACCACCACACCCTGACGGCCCCGGAGGTTGCTCGGGCGGCTGGTCAGCGCGACGATCCGGTGCCCGCTGGGGAACTGGATGGTGTAGGTCTTGATGTGCTTGTCGGGGTCGCTGTCCGGCCAGATGCCTTCCTCGATCTCTTCGGCGGCATAGTTGAATGCACGCGCCCACATGGCGCAGGCCTGGATGTACTCCACCGTCATGTCCTGGTTGTAGCCGAGGTAATAGACGGTTTGGCCTCCAGCCTTCTTTTCAGAGGCCGCGACCAAGACGTTATCTGCCGCCTCAGCCCAGGTCAGGCCGATTCGACGAGACTTCTCTCCTACCTTGAGAGGCGCTCGAATACCGATCCAGTCTTTCTGGTACTGCAAAAGGACCGATGGGGTAAGAACCCCGGCACCATCCAATACGTGTGGACTGCTCACTTACACCTCCGCAATGCTAGGCTATTGCCATCATTCATATGTTGCCGAGGTGCTAAATGCTTGACTGGTTTGCAGGTGCTGTCGAAAGCGCGAAGACGATGAAGGAAATCGGTCAGTCGTTGCTCACGATTCGCGATGAGGGAATCATCCGCGAGCGCGTCTATGAGCTGAATAACAACCTCATGGACCTTCAGCAGAAACTGCTCGAAGCTCAGCTTAGCCAGATGGAACTGGTTAAACGGATTCAGATGCTTGAAGGCGAGAGGCAACAAGCCAGTCAGTCCAATGACCTTAGGGCGCAGTACTGCATCCATACGTTCCCAACCTCGGCGCATGCATATGTTTTGAGCACGGAAGCACAGCCAACGCGCTTCTTTTGCAGTCATTGCTTGGAAACGGAGGCTGTTGCGGTCACCCTTCAAGGCAAACAAGCGCTTACCTGCCCTAAGTGCAAGACGAGGATTCGCTCGGTACCCGCAGCTCCTCTTTACATCGGTTGATTGACCAGCCAGGTTCATGACGCGACCCCAAGAATTTCTCGGCGAATTTCTTCCACCGTCTTTGAGCTGAGGCCACCTTTCTTGGCGATTTTCTCAACCTGGTTAGCTGCGGCCTCAGCGCGGACGCGAACTTCTGTCTTCCATTTCGCCTGGACGACAGAAGCCCGGCCCAGCTCGGCGACGGCCTTTGCCACCTTGGGCAGGTCCATCTTGCCGTCAGCGGCCATGAGCAACTTGAACAGGTGCTCTTGCACCAAGCGCATCAATGCTTCGTTGACCGCGCCTTCATCATCGGGAGCAGCCTGGACCACCGCCTTGGCTTGCTCGCTGGACATCTTCAAGGCGGCCAGCTTGTCCTCGAACTCACTCCCGTAGCGATGCAGCGCGCTCTTGCCGATGGAGTAGCCACGCAACTCCAGCTCGGCCGACAGCTGTTCATAGCCACCGAAGTTCGATTCCACCAGGGATTGGTCCAGCCAGGCTTTCACTTCTGGCGGGAGCGCGGCGACCTTGCTACGCGGCGGCATTACCAGTACTTCACTGGGCGAGCGATGCCAGGACGGCAATCGACGGTGTATTCAGCGATATCCACGCCGAGCGAAGTAAGCCCCGCCACCCAAGGACCGGACGGCGTTTTGTCAATGGTGACCAGGGAGCGGTCAGACAGATAATCCAGTTCGCGGCGCAACTCCAGGGCTGTGGCGTCTGGGTACATGCCCTGCACCGTCGAAAGCACTACTGCTTCATGCGGATCAATTGGCCGACTTGTGTTCAGGGTGAGCAGGACGAGCCAGCGCATGGACTCGCGGCGGGTCTTTGCAGGGTCAATGTTCATGGGCGGGCTCCACGCAGCTGGACGTTTTCAAGTTTGAGAGCCACGGCGTCTAGCTTGGCCTCGATGACGGTTTGGTTGCGCACCCAGTCTTCGCGGCGCACGTAATGCAAGGGCATTTCGCCCCGTAGTTTCTCCAGGCCAAGCTCGACTTGGCGCAGTCGATCCGAATCTTTGGCCAGTTCCTCGAAGCGACCATCCATGTGCGCAAAGCGCTGGTCCAGCCGGCGCTCGATGGCAGCTAGCAGCAGTCTCAAGAGAACAATCATTGCGCTGACCAAGCCAACGCCGATGCTGATCAACTGCCAGATCGGAAGCTCGATAGTGGTCATCGGCCACCCATCCGCTCGATGTCTTGTTGGCAGCTCACACACAGCTCAACGCCTGGAAGGATCTCGCTGCGTGCTGGGGGGATCTGGTCGCCGCAGCTCTCGCAGTGCGTGATGCGCGGCCCGGTGTAGTGCGCCCGGCCTGAGCCTCGCGCCGCCAGAGCCTGCTCGCGGAATGCCTCTTCCGTTTCTGTGGCGATATCAGTTACGTCCATTGCGTGTATTCCATTCGATCAATTTGGTGAGCTGGGCACGGCAGGCTGCATAGCCCTCGCCATTGCGAACTTGGTTGGCCAGCAGGTCAGCACGGGTGACACCCGCGATCAGGTCGTCAGCGGCACCGGCTCCGGTGGGAGTCGCAATAGTTCCGCTGGAGGCTGGGGCGGTGGCAGGCACTGCAACTGCGGTAGCGGCTGTGGTGCCAAAGAGGGCGCTGTTCCACACGCGGACAAAGCCAACAGTGAACAGAGCAGGAGGCAGCGCCTCAGGCTGCGCATCCAGGGCGCGGCGGTAGAGTGTCGTGACACGTTGAATCTCTCCGTTGAGTTTGTCGGTGACGGTCCGTAGTTCGTCCCGCTTGGCGACCAGGTCCGCCGCCAACCCGTTGCCGTATGCCTGTGAGGCGAGCAATTCGTCAGTTGCTTTCTTGAGTCCAATGGCGGTCGACTCCGCCAGAGAACGCAGCTCGGCCTCATGTTCTTTAGCGGCCTTGTCCAGAGCTGCATCACCCTCAGCTTTAGCCAACGCGAAACCTTGGTCGTAGCCGCTGCTGTGGATCAGAGCCACGCACCCAACTGCGGTAGCGAGAACCAGGAGCCAGATAACAACAGGCTTGATGCCGCTCATGAGCACACCCCTTTACCCCATCCATCGGCGATGTATTGGGCTTCAAAGGTCTTGAGAATGAGGCGTGGGTAGCCCCGGTTTTCTTTGAAGGCGGCGGCAGAGCGGCCCGCGTTGAACCGCTCGATTGATCCGAACCAAACCAGCGGATCGGCGCCTTTTGCCGATGCCAGCTTGCGATCACGGATCAGCCAGCCAAGACCGCCGTTGTAGGAGGAAAGCACCATGGCGTGCCGCTCACAGCCGTTGCGGCCCTTGATGCGATCAGCCAACCATCGGTCGTAGCTGACCAGGGCCATCAGCGACCAGGTAGGGTTGTACGGCTCAACCTTGCCCAGGGCTTCTGGAAATAGCTGGGCAAGCCAGGTGGCGGTCGTGGGCATCACTTGGCCCAAGCCTTGCGCACCTACAGGCGACTTGGCGTTGAACTTCCAGCGCGATTCCTGGTGCACTTGGGCGGCGAATGTTGCCACCGGGGCATCCAGTCCCCACTCGGCCTGTGCGATGCGAGTCAGTTCGCGGCGGTATTGCTGAGCTTCGCCTGGCACACCTGCATTGGCCTTGGGGGCGCCGCCCAGGATTAAGCACAGCGGAATCGCCAGGAGCAGAATCAAAGGGGTTAGGTGGTGGTTTCCCATAGTCACAACCCCAACGTCAGGCCGATAACGCAGGCCAACACGATCAGAGCACGGCGGATGCCTGCCCAGGGTTGATGCGAAACGCGGACCCGGTCAGGCCGTGCGTAGGGAAACAGTGCCCTGTCGATCCAATAGCCCAGCACACCACCACCGGTAACCAGCACCATCTTGTAAAGCACGACGGCAATTTTGGTGGGGGCGATCAGATAAAGGGCGACCAGTAGGCCGACTGTAATCAACGTCCAGTTGGTCAGCCTGGGCGCCCGATAGTGACGGCGACCGCGCAGCCGACCGCGAAAGTGGTTCATCAACGAACCTCCTTGGTGGGATTGAGAGTGGAGCGGATGGAGGCCATGGCACTTGCTGCTGCGCCTGGCCCATTACGGCGTTGTGCCGGAGGGACGTACTTACCTGGTTTCTGGGGACGGCTGGGGGCAGACCTGTAGCTATGGCCACCCTTGCAGGCATCCAGAGCGACCTGCCGACGATTAACCGCGACCCGCGAAATAACGTCGATACGCCATTCACGCGGGCATTCGTCGATCATTTTTTGGCGCGTCTTCTCGCAGCGTTCGTCAATGACGCGCTGGGCGTATTCAGCTGAAGAAAAGGAGGGCTGAGACATGTTCGAATCTGCCAGAAGAGTGGACCTGGCTAGATTCGCCCGCGCAAGGCAGGTGCTGTATTTCCGGGGGATTTAAGCAGCAAGCCCCGCTGTCAGCGGGGCTTGAGGGACGCGGTCAATGCAGCCGCTTGGGGGCATCCTGATACCCGAACAGGTCAGGCTCTTGCTGCCGGTGTAGGACACGCTGGCGGGCAATGATGTCATAAACCGCCTGACTGGATAGATCAAACTTACGGGCCAAGGCATCGGGACGCACATTCTTGTCGCGCCATTCACGGAAAATCTCCGCATCTCGCAAAGCCCGACGTAATGCATCGCCACGAGGTATGTAGACCACAGCGCCGCCCATCGTCTGGCAGATCGCGTAGACCACTGCACGGGCGATCCTCGCTACGTCCTCAGCTTTATCTGGCAGCTCCTGCTGCAACTGGTTTTCAGCAAGACTGGACATCTCTACAAGCGTCCCCTGCCACCGGGCGAGCACCACCGCATCCTCCATGTGGGCCAACACCTTGTCCGGATCTAGCTTATCAACCTCACCGCTTCCGAATAACTCGCCATTACTCATTGCCGCCTCCCGTGTCGTTTCGCGTCCTTGGCCAGCGCGGCAACCACGCCACCCAGTTGCTTAGCGTCAAGCCACTCCAGCCGCTCGACCTGGTACAACCGCTTGGCCAGGCCATCACCGTACTCCCATGGCCGGCCAGCCTCGGCCAGTTGAGCCTCGATCTTGCCGACCAGCTTTGCCTTGTCCGCAGCAGGCTTGGGCTTGCCCCGGCCTTGCTTCGACTTCCAGCCCAGTCGCTCAAACTCCTGCAGCACCTTCGCTACTTGCAGGGGGCTCAAGTCCTTGGCAGATGACTGGCCGGTGACCCGGCTCAGCAGGGCGCGGTAAGTTTCGTCATCAAGGCCGAGTTCTTTCGCGGCAATGTGGATCTTGCTGAGCTGCTGATTGCGCCGGTTCATGACGGCACCTGCGCCAGTGCCAAAGGCGCCGCTGTGGTCATGCCGTGGTTAAGGCTTACATCACCCGCAGCCAACATGCCATGCAGGGCATCCGTTATGGCCCGAACCCCAGCCTTACGGCGTGCTGTGGCGTTGCGATCCCGCTGCTTTAGTTGCACCAGGTCGGGATAGTGATGTGCCAGGTACTGCTCGACGGCGGGGGACAGCTTGGCTCCAGCGAACTCCGACACCTGCTCACGCACGGCATGAACCCATGCCTCGCAGAACACATCAGCGCGCCGTACCTTAGTAGCCAGTTTGCAGCGCTGGAGCTTGGTCAGCGTGAAGTCGCGGCGTGCCTGGCGCACTTGGCGTAGCAGCACAGTCATTGTGTACCCAGCCACCTCGGCCATCTCACCAATGAAGTTCCAGCGACCGATCCCACTGGCAAACAGCACCTTACAGGCGTAGGCCCTCGAAACGATGTTGGCCAGCTGCCCCTCCCACTTCGCCGGGGTCTTCTTAGACCCGGCAACGGCGGCGTACTCCATCACATCAGCCATGTTCACATCTGTCTGGCCAATGCCATGCTCTTTCATCAGCGCATGGGCCTGACGCATCGCCGCCGCCGCCTCGTGAGGGTTGGCACTGGTGGCCAACCTCAGGCATTTCTTGATCTTGTCCAGGGCCTTTTTACGGTCCATGAGGTTTCCTATCTACGTGTGTCGCTGCTCAGTGCAAGCGCTCGATGCTGGTGTTGTTGGCTTTCAGGTGCTTCTTCAGTGAGTTGAAGCTTTTCCAGTGGCTTGAGTAGGTAAACCACTTCCTTTCTGCGTCCTTGTCCGCTTTGCGCTTTCCGTACATCTTCCGGGTGAACTCAAGGTCTGCTTTGGTAAACAGACGGCGGGAAATCTTGCGGTAGAAGCGGCGAGTTTCCTCGTGCTCAGCCACTCCAGTGTCGTGGTCGCAGCTGAACCAGATCCCCTTGATGCTTCCATTCACATAGATGTCGGTGCCCCAACATTTCTTGCCCGGCTCGGTGACCTGGAGCAGGTCGACCACAAAGCCGTCGCACTTCAACCTCATGGTCCCGTAAGGGGTATCCATCTGTCGTTTCAGTTCATCCCAGTCTGCTTGCTGCATCTCGTCCTCGGCTGCTCGTCAGTACCCGGCCACCACGGCGGGCAGACCAACCCCGGCTAGGCCGGGGCGGTTTCGCTTAGTGGATGGTGGGTTTGGTTTGCAACAGCTCGCGGTACGCCTCGCACGCCTCGCAGTCACAACCCGCTTCAGCCGATGCGACCGGCAGGGGGATGCGCCCAACCAGCTTGGCACCCTTCATCATGGCGCCTACTACACGCCCAGCGGCGCTGTTGTGCAGGTCAGATGTGTTATCGACCTCGATGCGGACGCCAGCTTCGTTGTCTTCTACGGTGATCTGGAACTTGGCCATTCTTACTTCTCACAGAAAATTGGTGGTGATTGCAGGCGGATCAGTGCACGGAGTGGATGGTGGTGTTCAACGAAGCGCTCGCGATGTCGAGCGGGATCGGCACGTACTGCTCCGACTCACCGATGCGCTGGTACACGCGGATGTAGCTTTTGGAGCCGACTACCTGGACGGCGTCACCGATGGCCTCCATGGCGCGCTGCCACCGGGCGTCTGTGATCTCCATGCGGCGCAGGGCGAGGACTCGGCCGGTGCTGATTTCGCCCTGCTTGTCGGCCCGGAACGCCTCGTTGACGATGGCTCGTACTTCGGACCGGGCGTCCTGCGTCCACTCAGTCAGGCACTCATCGATCAGGGCGCGGGCGGCCTGCAGGCGCTCGTCAAAGCGGATGTTGTCCTGGGCGGCTCGCACGATCTTGTACTGGCCATCGAACGACATCAGCGTGATGTTGCCTTTCTTGCCGCCGACCTTGGCGTTGTACTGCTCGGCCGACATGTCTACGAAGGCTTGGATGTCGCCAAATGCGTCGGTCTTGAAGTCGGCCAGCGTCTTCGATACCACCAGCGCCTTTGCCACCAGCTCAAGCACCAGGTCATTGCGTGCCATGTCGATTGGCTTAACCAGGTCCAGCGGAACCAGGTGGCCTTTGGCGTCTTTCAGAAAACCCTCAGGAACGTTGTTGATCATCGTTGTTGCTCCATAGTCTTTTGTTCAGTTTCTTGCAGCTGCGCGGCGATCTGCCCCGCCCGCTGCCGGGTGTATTCGATCTGCTTATCCGTTTTCGGCGAGGTGACCGTCTGGGCACGCACCCGTCCTTTCAGCACACCGACGATTCCGTCCAGGGCCACGTTGCCGGTCTTCACCTGGCCATCAGTACGTGTTGGCTTAGGCAGCAAAGGCGGGAGCGGGCGCGGCTTGAGGTCGCGCAGGAACCGCGCTGGCGACGGCCACCTCTCGCAGCTGGCAAATAGCGACTCGAATGTCTCCTTTATGCGTTCCGCGTCCAGCGCTTGATCCCACTGCCGGTTTTTGGTGAGAGCCACCAACCAGATATCCAACGTTAAGTTCACCGCGTCTGCGGGAGGGGCGCCGTCCAGGCGCAGGGTAACCAGCCCCTGGAAGCCCGCGACGATGGCCCGCTCAAACCATTTCTCAGCCATTCAAGCGATCCTGAAGTGCGGCCAGCGCTGAAGTTGTCTGGCTTTGTGGACGGTTATTGAGGCGTGGTTGCTGTCGCATCTCCGGTGCCAAAACCGGCGCCAAGGCCTGAGCCTGGCCCTGGTATTGGGTCATCACCTGGTACAGCCAGCCGTGACCCTTGAGTGGCGTCACCAGCCGCCCGGTTTCCCGCGCAGCCAAAGTCTGGTCGATGGCCCAAACCCAGCACTCATGCGGGGCTTCGAACACCTGGCCACCACGCTCGATGCGCTGGGCCTGAACGTCTGGCAGCAGTTCGGTGAGCAGCTTGGCCACACGGTCCATGGTCAGCTCGCGGGTTTCAGGGCGGAACAGCCCGAGGTATCGCACCAGGGCGTGACCGAGCGAGCCGGACAGCTTGAAGGCAACACCCAGTGCATCGCGGGCGCCGTCGTGTGCGATCAGCGCGTCTAGTGAAAGGGTGGTGCCGCAGTTAGGGCAACGAGTGCGCATCAGTGCACCCCCGGCAGAATCGGAATTTCACGAGCACGGAAGTAGCTCGCATACACCGCTTTACCGCCGATCGGGTGTCCCGCACGCCATTTCATCAGCGCGTCCTGCTGGGTGAGTTCGGGCATTTGCAGGTGATACGCCTGTAGCTCCGACAGCAGAGCCTTGATGCGTTCCTCGCCAAATTGGGCGGCCACCGCGACCGGGGCGTTCCTGACCCCGTTCCAGCAATACGCTTCGATCATCCACGGCGTTTCCTGCGTGCCAGACGCCACCACTGGGGATTCATCCACTACGGAATGAACGGTTGCTTTGGTAGTCTGTTCAACTGCCATTTTTTCGCCTGAACTTTCGCGAAGCTTAAAAATAGCCCGCAGTTCACTTGCCTTGCTCAAAGCCCGAGCAAGAGCCGCAGCGAGGCCTACGCGTTTAGGTTCGTCATCTTTAATGCACAGAGTCATTTCGGCCTCCAGAGCAGTTTGGGTTGTATGGGCATTGCTGGCATGCGCGCCAGTGCTGCATGGCATGCGGGTTATGCGTTGGTGCAGATCTGTCATAAAACCGCTGGCATTGTTCAACGGTGATCGTCTCGCTTAATGCGATGCACTCGATGCGTCCAAGCACCGCAAGCACGCGACGCTCTACACCGGCTGTATTAGGACTTGGATACTTGTTAACCAACACCAGGCTCACAGCAGTTCGACTCATTTTGATTCGAGCAGCCGCACGAGTCCGACCGGTAGATTCGGCTTCGATTGCGAGTAGCCTGATGAACAGAGGTGGTTCAGCCCCCCAGGCAGAAATATCGACTTTGGCTTTGCCCATCACGCAAGCTCCAGCAAGACGCGTTGCAGCAAACTTTCAGTAGCGCCGCCCCGCCCGAGATCTAAGAGTTCTTGGAGGAGGGCACGCATTCTGATGTTCTCCTGCTGAACCTCATTCGCAGGTTCTGACGCCAGGGGAACCCCATCAATCCGGCGTTTCGTAAACACCACAGCATCTTGATTTTGGTCGAAAACGCGAACGTACTCTTCCCGTTGCACCACCGGGTATCGAGGCCCCGAGTAACCGTTAGGTTTCAACCGATACGAAACAGCGCGGCGCAGATCGCGATCAATTGCTTCGACATATCCCGCCTGGGCAAGAATCGATAAGTAATTGCTTGCGTAGGCTTGCGTGACCTTGACCCCGTCTGCTGATGAAAGCTCTGCTACTTCGGAGGCCGTTACTTCTCCCGCGATCTTCAGCGTGCGCCAGATATTTTCTAGCGCTCGCCCTTGCTGAGTCCGTTCACCATTTCGATTCAACCGTGGGTGTTCCGCCCCTTCATCTTGGATAAGGCGCCAGCGCTGATCGGGTTGTTTACCAGAGGCGTCGATAATCTCAACGACGCTCGCTTTGGCCATACACTTCACATACAAGAGTACGTTCGCAGCCGTCTCGCCAGTTCTTTTCGCTATCGACTTGGCTGAAAAATCATCGCGTGATTCCCGAATCGCCTCCCAGATCAATTGCCGTGGTTCTTTGCCGCCGGTTAAGCGCAGGTGTGCAGGACGTGCCATTAGTGAACCCTCCGGCTTGGAGCGTCGCCAGTGAACCAGCCCCGCTTGCCCCAAGTAGCCATGTCAACTCGATCCCACATGTTTGCGGCAGCCTCGCTCTGTACCTTATAGAGATTTACAGCAGCTCGGCGAAGGCAACCGCGGGTAGCGCGGCACAAGTCATCCAGCAAGTCCTCACCGATATTGAGTTTCGGGTAGCTGGCCCTTGCAAGTTCGGCTAGGTCTTCTACTGATGCTGGTTGAGCAGGGACCCACTCCATCACTCGGTTATGCAGCCGCTCTAGTTTCGATAGAGACGCTGGCACCCGTTCCTCTCCTATCAGAACAATGGTCCCTTGGCTTGCGTTGTAGAGGTCGGTAAGTACGTTCGCTATGGCTTTATCGAGCATGTACTGGACGTCATCCACGATCAGTGGACGCATTGACCGGGACAACTGCTCAGCAATTTGATCCATCATTTCACTTAACGTACGACCTGGAGCAATTGCCATTTCTTTGAGTACAGCCAGCAGGAACGCTTTTTTCGACCAAGTGTCCCGGCACTCTACGTAGTAAGCGCGGTGCTGATTTGCAGCAAATGCCGCTGCGACAGACTTGCCCAAACCACTTGGTCCGTACATCACTACCAAGCCCGGAAGGCCTGCCGGACGAGCTTGGGCACGCTGCATGGCTCCCCCTAGCAACCCGACATTGGTAAGAGCTACGATTTTAGTTACACTCACTGTGTTTTCTCCTTTCTAGCGTGCGCCAACACGCTGACTCCAGTAAACGCGGGCTCTCAACCCGCGTGTTTTTCAAAACCTTCCATCAGTTCGCGCTGATAAATCAGATCAGGGTGTGTGGAGTAGCCTTTCCACCAGCGCGCTTCAGCTTCGCTGAGCTGTTCGCCAGCCGCCTGGCGTTTATCCAGCTTTTTCCACACGCGATAACGCTCTACATCGTTGTTCGGTATTGCGAAAGTGGCCTGCTGAGCCACCATTTCTCTTGCGTATCCCATCACTGCAGCTCGCTCTTCATCGGGCAATACTGCCGACGGCGCAGTGGTGGGGGCGATCATCTCCACACGATGTCCTGTGAGCACCTCAAGTTTGTCCACCGCTCTCTTGTACTGGCCTTTTTCCCGCTTCTCTCGAGCAAGCTCTACCATGGTCAGCGGCATGTAGTCGGTGCTGTTGCCGTCGAGCTGTGCAGCGCCAATCAGTTCGCCTTCCTGCGTGTAAGCCCACACCTGGCTAGCATCTCTAACGTCATAGGCAATGCGTATTTCTTGCCCATGTAAGGGTGTTAAATCCGCCATGAAATATGTATTGCCAGCCCAGGCGATCTCGCCACGCCGCGTGGTCCTACTCACCTGAGGTCGCATCAGGGATTCCACCATGACGCTTGAAGCACACATTGGCTCCCATCCTTCAGCGATTGCAGCCCGCCAGGCTTCGTCTGGTGTCATATGCCGGACAATTCCACTTACCGGGTCCCTTGTCTTAGCCAGGCCCCGGTGCGGGGTACTGTTGTAGATAACAATTTCCTGCTCCATGCCGGCCATAAACACGCCGAATTCCGGGATAAGTTGAGACTTTCCAGTCAGCCGAAGTTGTTTTCTACCGACCCTGTGTACTTTTGTACCAGCGTGTTTGTCCATGTCTGCCCCAATATATGAGGTCAGTTTTTTTGCGGCCCGGACCCAGATCGTTTGATGCCCCCGTTCCGATAGACCGCGTGCTTGGCTGTTGTACGGCAAGGAGTGGGTCATTGTCCCGCCTAGTCGGTCTACAACTTCGCGCACCGTATCGTTCGCAAAACCTGAGCCGTTATCCACATAGAAAATGGAGAACATGCACTCGCGGACAGCGTCGCGTAGGGCATCCAGCACGCCTATTGCCGATTCTGCCTCACCAACAGAGACTCCAACTACGCGCCTGGTTGCTACATCCAACACAGTTGTGATCTCCGGCCTATAGGGCTTGCCGGTCAGTGGATTAATGACTTCAGCGTCAAATTTATGTCCATCCGCTGTGTAAACATCCCCTGGATAAAGATTCTTCGTAGAGCGTCGGCGAAATGGTTTGAGCGCTTTGAGTTCCTGGGGGCTCATGCGACCTGCGTTCAATGCGTCTGGCGATAGTTTCTTTAGGAATCGCTGTACGGCGTAAATACTTGGCAGTTCGCCTTTCCATGTGTCTGTGAATTCTGCATAGCTTGCGGCCACGCTTGGCTTTGTCGGGCGTTGGTAGCACCTCAGAAAGCACACCAGCCATTCCGGAGTATCCAAGCTTGGCCGCTGTCTCAATGGAGCCAGTGAAGTCTCATCACGTCCGGAGGCTCGCCAGACTGATAGCCAGCGTTTCAAAGTTCTCTCCGAAAGCCCTCGACTGCCTGTAGTCCGATCGTTCGCAATGTCTACGCAGCTCTGCAGGTACGGCGACAATGTGCCTTGTTGTGCGCTGGTCACCATCGCTTGGATAGCTGCTTTTTGCGGGAAGTGTACGCACACACGCTCTATCTCCCGGCAGAACGCTAAGCGAGCAATCATCACCTCTCTTTGTTTCTCAGTTAGGCGGGATGCCCCTTTTGACACAGTCGCCTCAGTCAAAACCACGTCAGTCTGGTTTGGAGCTGATGGGTGTCCCGATACCGCCCGCGAAATGATTGCAGCTTGCGTTTCTGCGGGCAGGGAGGAATAGGGATATTCCACAGCCTTAGTGCCCGCTCGACGTTGCCCGGCCCATCCTTCACGTTCGGCCATAGCCCGGACATTTCGGTCGGTACTGGGCATGCCTGGCATGCCGGCAAGCTCTTGCGCAGTAAGCCACCTGAGCATGGCTAAAACTCCGAATCAGTTTTGCAGTGCGGATCTGTGGCGTAACCGCTATCCTCTAACGTCCTCTTCAGGCGATTTTTTTCTGGACGATTTGGCCGCTGTCTGCGTGGCATTCCATCCACGTCCCAGCGATCCGGCCAGAGCAGCTGTGGAGAGGTGCCGAGCCGACTCGCAATTTCGCGCTCAATTCGCGGGTATGGAGCGTGTTTAACGGCGCGGATGGCGCGGTCTGTAACGCCCAGCTGCCTTGCTAGCTCGGCGGGAGAACAGCCACGAACCCGAAGCTGAAATTTGATCCACTCCCAGCGCGCTTCTACATCGCGAGGCAGGTCAGTTATATCCATGGGGTCTACCCGTTTTAGTGAGTGATTATCTAGGCCGTCTAACTGCCTGTTGCGGATATGATTGCGCGAAAAAAAGGGCAGGTCAATCGGATAAAAGCGCATCCGATTCTTTTTTCTGATCATTTTGCGCGTAAATTTGAGTGAGCCCAGTAAAATCAATGACTTACAGACTATCGGATGATTCGGATGCGGAAAAAAATGAGCATCCGATTGCGGTCGCAGGAATCGGATGCTTCAAGGAACGTCTGAAGGAGGTAATGAAGGGTGGTAGTGCGCGCGGATTTGCGCGTGAGTGCGGATTATCAGAGGGAGCGATCCGCAGCTATCTGAGCGGTGAGACTTATCCGACCCTCGACCGACTCGCGCAGATCGCCGTTGCAGCCAGCGCGGATGCGATGTGGCTTGCATTTGGCATCACAAACGCTGCTCCCGGTATTTCTACCGATGACCAGTACACTTACATACCGCTCTATGACGCACGCATAAGCCAAGGGCACGGCGCCTGGCTGGATGGGGCTAAAGTCCTCACCATGCTGGCATTCACTAAACACAGCCTTCGCCGTAAGGGCTTGGAAGCAAGTCAGCTAGCTGCGGTCAGAGTGGACGGAGATTCGAACGAGCCAGTGCTAAGTGACGGCGATACAGTGATGGTGGATTTAGGTCGAAACACGCTCCAGGGCGAGGCGTTTTACGTGATACGCCTGGATGACCTGCTCTACGCAAAGCGCCTGCAGCGTCAGATCGATGGCGGTGTGGACATCATCAGTTCAAACCCGGCTTACACGACAATCAAGGTCCGGCCAGATCAGATGGAGAGCTTCCACGTAGTTGGACGCATCGTCTGGGCTGGTGGTTGGATGATTTAGCAATTTTGAGGGCTAGGGGTTTCTTTTTGTTGATCTCTGCTAGATATACAAATCACGCTCTAGCCCTCTAGTTCTGGGGCCTGCAGCGAAATTTTGAAAAGAAACAGCAGGTTCGTTTTCTCTTGAGGGCAATACGAACTGGATCTGATTTGAGTTTTGCTCTCTAGCCGGCTGGCATCGGGGGACCAGGCAGCTGAACCACTATTTACTAGCGGTGCCAAACTGCCCGCTAAAACGGTGCCCATCGGGCTAAAAACCGCTTAATTTGCGGTTTTTATTTTAGCGCTCTGATTGGCACCATTTGGCACTGTTTCTTTTCTTCTAGCCCAATGAATCCGGGCTTTTCCACATTCTTCCCGCTTCTTCCCGCCTGTTTTCTCTTAGTGCCAAACAGAACACCTCCTCACACGGCCCAGTTGCTGTTCCAGCCGTTTGAGCGCTTGGCTAACTGCCGGTTGGGTGAGGTGCAGCCGGGCGGCTGCACGGCTTATGGACAGCTCCTGGCCGATAACCCGGAAGGTACGCAGCAGGTTCCAGTCCAGTCGATCATTCAGCAGGCGCTCAGACATGGCAGGCTCGATAATAAGCGGGATTAATAATTGGCATAATAAATAGAAAATTGACTAATCATAGCCCCCAGACGATAAATCCCAGGCATCAAGGACGCTGCGATTGCCAAGATCCAGCAACCTGCCAAGCGCCAACAGAGCGCAACCGTGACCCCACACTCCTGCCAAAAGAACAAGCAAGGGAGCCTTCCATGCAAGCCACCGCAGCCCCTCAGCCGCGCCGTGCGGCCGCCGCCGCCTTTATCGGCACCATGATCGAGTGGTACGACTTCTACATCTACGCCACCGCCGCCGCGCTGGTGTTCGGGGCGCTGTTTTTCCCCTCCGACGACAGCCTTTTCAGCACCATGGCCGCTTTCGGCACCTTTGCCGTCGGGTTCTTCGCCCGGCCGCTGGGCGGCATCATCTTCGGCCACGTGGGCGACCGCATCGGGCGCAAGAAATCGCTGGTGATCACGCTGCTGATGATGGGCATCGTCACCGTGTGCATCGGCCTGTTGCCGACCTACGCGCAGATCGGCGCAACGGCGCCAGTGCTGCTGATACTGCTGCGGATCGTGCAGGGCATTGCCGTGGGGGGCGAGTGGGGCGGGGCGGTGCTGATGGCGGGCGAGCATGCACCCAAGGGCCGGCGCAACTTCTTTGCCTCGTTTGCCCAGCTGGGCAGCCCGGCCGGGCTGATCCTTTCGTTGCTGGCCTTCGGTGCGGTGACGCGCCTGCCTGAAGCAGACCTGATGAGCTGGGGCTGGCGCGTGCCGTTCCTGGCCAGCGCGCTGCTGTTGCTGGTGGGGTTGGCGATTCGCCTGGGGGTCAACGAGTCGCCCGAGTTCCTCGCCAGCCGCCAGCAAGCCGAAGCCGCACGGTGCCAGGAACAGGCGCCTGCCCTGGAGGTGCTGCGAACGGCCTGGCGCCCTCTGCTGCTGTGCATCGGTGCCAATACCCTTGGCATCGCGGGGGTCTACTTCACTAACACCTTCATGATCAGCTACACCACCCAGCAACTGCACCTGGAGCGCTCGCTGATTCTGCAATGCCTGTTCTTCGTCGCCGTTATTCAGTTCTGCGTGCAGCCGTTGGCCGCCTGGCTCTCGGAAAAAGTCGGTGCCACGCGTTTTCTGGCGTGGGTGGCATTGTTGGCCATGGCTTCGCCGTACCCCATGTTCGTGCTGGTCAGTTCCGGGCAGGGGCCGATGATCGTGCTGGGCATTGCCCTGGCTGCAGCCTGCATGGCCTCGTTCTACGCGGTGATCGCCGGTTACGTCAGTGGCATGTTCGAGACCCGGGTGCGCTACACCGCAATCTCCATGGCCTACCAGGTGTGCGGTGCCATTGCCGGCGGGCTCACGCCGCTGATCGGCACCTGGCTGGCCCATACCTTCACCGGCCAATGGTGGCCGATGGCGCTGTTCTACACCCTGATCGCCTCTGTTTCGCTGGTGTGCGTACTGGCCCTGGCGCGCCAGTACGCTCATAGCCAGCAGCTGCAACCGGCCTGATGAACCCCCACTGTTTCTGGAGTACCCGCATGTTGAAAAGCAATGGCGAGCGCCTGTGGGCGAGCCTGATGGCCATGGCCGAGATCGGCGCCACGGCACGGGGCGGCAGCTGCCGCCTGGCCCTGACCGAACAGGACAAGGCCGGGCGGGACCTGTTCAGCCACTGGTGCCGGGAAGCCGGCCTGACGCTGACCGTGGACGCCATCGGCAACCTGTTTGCCCGCCGCGCCGGCATTGATCCCACTGCTGCCCCGGTGATGATGGGCAGCCACCTGGACACTCAGCCCGAGGGTGGGCGCTTCGACGGCGTGTATGGGGTGCTGGCGGGGCTGGAGGTGCTACGGCGCCTGGATGACCTGGGCATCCGAACCCGCAAGCCGCTGGAGGTTGCGGTATGGACCAACGAGGAGGGCGCACGCTTCACCCCCGCGATGTTCGGTTCGGCGGTGTTCACTGGCGCCCTGACGCTGCAGGCGGCGTTGGCCATCCGTGATGCCGAGGGTATTACGGTGGCCGAGGCCTTGCGCACCACAGGCTACGCAGGCCAGCGGCCGCTTGGCGGCGAGGTGGATGCGTATTTCGAGGCCCATATCGAGCAGGGCCCGATTCTGGAGGACAATGCCAAGGCCATTGGCGTGGTCAGCGGCGGCCAGGCCATCCGCTGGCTGGATATCACCGTCGAAGGCATGGCTGCCCACGCCGGGACCACGCCCATGCCCCTGCGCAAGGACGCGCTATACGGCGCCGCCCGCATGATTCAGGCCGTCGAGCAACTGGCGGCCGACTTCGCCCCCCAGGGGCTGACCACCGTAGGCGAACTGACCATTGCCAAGGCCTCGCGCAACACCATCCCAGGGCAGGTACGGTTCACGGTAGACCTGCGCCACCACCGCGACCAGGCCATCGAAGCGATGGAGCACGAACTGACCCTGAAGCTGCAGGCCATCGCCCGCAACCGTGGCTTGCAGGTGCGTATCGAGCGCCACTGGGTGAGCCCGGCCACACCGTTCGATGCCGCGTGCGTGGCCGCCGTGCAACAGGCTGTGGACGGCCTGGGCTATACCCAGCAAGCCATTGTGAGCGGGGCCGGTCACGACGCTATCCTGCTGGCCCGGCATTGCCCCACAGCAATGGTGTTCATCCCCTGCGTGGGCGGGCTCAGCCATAACGAAGCCGAAGACGTGCTGTTTGATGACGCCCGCCAGGGCGCCGATGTGCTGCTTAATGCGGTGCTCGCGCGTGCGGGCCGCGTCGATGAAGGAGAAGCCTGATGCGTTGCTACTTCCACCCCGACCAGTTGCTGCATCACCCGCGCAGCTATTATTCCCGCGGCGCCATGCGTACGCCCCAGGAGGTGCCTGAGCGGGCGCTCAACCTGGTGCGGGCCGCCGAGACCCTGGGTTTCGACATTTGTGCACCGGCCGATGCCGGCCTGGCGCCCCTTGCAGCCGTGCATGGCGAGCCCTACCTGGCCTTTTTGCAAAGCGCCCACGCACATTGGAAGGAAGTGCCCGAAGACTGGGGGGACGAGGTGATGTCCAACATCTTCGTGCGTGAGCCCAATGCCTTGCGCGGTGTACTGGCCCAGGCGGGTCGCTACCTGGCGGACGGCAGTTGCCCGGTGGGCGAACACACCTGGCGTTCGGCCTACTGGTCGGCGCAAAGCGCAGTGGCTGCGGCCCAGGCCATCCTGGATGGCGAGCCGGCCGCCTACGCCTTGTGCCGCCCGCCGGGGCATCATGCGCGCTTCGATGCGGCAGGGGGCTTCTGCTACCTCAACAACGCAGCTGTCGCCGCCCAGGCCCTGCGCAGCCGTTACCGGCGCGTGGCGATTCTGGACACCGACATGCACCATGGCCAGGGTATTCAGGAAATTTTCTACGGGCGCAATGACGTGCTGTATGTGTCGGTACATGGCGATCCGACCAACTTCTACCCGGGCGTGGCCGGCTTCGATGATGAGCGTGGCGCGGGGGAAGGGCAGGGTTACAATCTGAACCTGCCGCTGGCGCACGGGGCCAGTGAAGCGGACTTCATGGCCAGCCTGGAGGTGGCCCTGGCTGCGGTGCGGGATTTTGGCGCCGAGGTGCTGGTGCTGTCGCTGGGCTTTGACATCTACGAGCTCGACCCGCAGAGCAAGGTAGCGGTCACCACCGCAGGCTTTGCCACATTGGGCGAGCGTGTTCGCGCCCTACGGCTCCCCAGCGTGATCGTGCAGGAAGGGGGCTATCACCTGGCAAGCCTGCAAACCAACGCCCAGGCGTTCTTCGGCCAGAAGGCCGACTGGGCGTTGTAGCCACTGGCCGCGGCGATCAAGCCTGCTCGATCGCCCGCGGTGCCATGAAGTACATCCAGACCAAGGCCAGGAAGTACATGGTCGGGATCATGGTGAACAGCACGGCATAATTATTGTGGGTGGCGGTTAGCACGCTGCCGACGATCTGGGTCATGAACATGCCGCCGATGGCGGCGCACATGCTGCCAAAGCCGAACACCGTACTGACCAGGTGTTTGGGGGTGTAGTCCATCACCAGGCTCCAGATGTTGGCCGTCCAGGCCTGGTGGGCGCCCACGGCCAGCGAAATGGCCAGCACCGCCACCCACAGGCCGCTGGCATTGGCGGCAAAGGTGACGCTGATCATGGTGCAGGCAAATACCAGCATCGACACCAGCCGCGCGCTGGTGGCCCGCACGCCACGGCCGATCAGCCACGATGACAACACGCCGCCGCCCACACTGCCGAAATCGGCGGTGAGCCAGATGATGATCAGCGGGATGCCCATTTGGGTTACGTCGATGCCCAGGCTGTATTGCTGGTTGAGAAACGGTGGCAGCCAGTACAGGTAGAACCAGAACACTGGCGCGGTGATGGCATACGCCACCGCGAAGGCCCAGGTGCCCCGCAGGCGCAATATGCGGCTGAAGGGCACGCGGGTAGGCTCGGGTTCGGCGTCCTGTTGAATGTACTGCACTTCGCTCTGGCGTACGCTGGGGTGTTGCTCCGGGTCGTGGTACTTGAGCAGCCAGAACACCACCCACACCAGCCCCAGGCAACCCATGGCAATGAACGCGGCCTGCCAGCCCCACACGGCCAGGATCACCGGCAGCAGCGCGGGGGTGACCATGGCACCCACATTGGTGCCTGCGTTGAACAGGCCGGTGGCGATGGCGCGTTCGCCGGCTGGGAACCACAGGCGCACGGTCTTGACGCAGGCTGGGTAGTTGGCGGCTTCGGTGAGGCCCAGGATGAACCGGCATACCATGAAGCCTGCCGCGGAGGTAGCCAGGCCGTGGGCGCCGGTGGCGAGGCTCCACAGCAACACCGCGAAGAAGAACGCGCGTTTGACGCCGACCTTGTCGATCAGCCGGCCTTGTAGCAGGAAGCCGATGGCGTAGCCGACCTGGAACCAGAAGTTGATATTGGCGTAGTCCATGGCCGTCCAGCTCATTTCCTTGGCCAGGACGGGTTGCATGATGCCCAGGGCTGCGCGGTCTATGTAGTTGAGCGTGGTGGCGAAGAACACCAGGGCGAGCATGCCCCAGCGGGTTTTGCCGACGGCGAGGGCGCTGCGCAGCTTTGAGGGGGCTGGGTGGGTATGGGTCATAAAACTGCTCGTTCTTGAAATTGTAGTCAGTAGCGGTGGGCGTGGCCGTTTTGGGGCAGAGGCACGCGAGGCTGGTGCATGGTGGGGAGTGATGTCTGTGGCGTCAATTCTACGTCGGGGTAAGTGTTCGGTAACCGAACGGTAGGGGCTTCACGGGCAGATTCGGTTTTGCTCGGTTTATGCGGCTGCTCTGAAGATCTTGAAGCTTGAAGCTTTATTGCTTTGCGTGGGTGTTGAGAATGGGCATGGTCCATTTGCGATGGAGACGCTTATTCACCTTTTCGCCCTTACGGCGAGTCACTTTTT